>NZ_JBFNXQ010000204.1:0-1579 GCF_041018925.1 Geodermatophilus maliterrae | reverse complement strand
TTAGAAGACGTTGCATTAGTTCGTTGGTAGGCGTCGGGCGCAGATGAGGGTGACCGCGAGCCGGACCAGCGAGGTGATCGTCGTGGCGGTGCGGTCGTAGCGCAGGGCCAGGCGTTTGTAGGACGGCAGCCAGCCCAGGGTGCGTTCGACGACCCAGCGGTGACGGCCCAGGCGGGCACTGGAATCCCGGCCGATCCGTGCGATCCGGGCGGTGATCCCACGCCGGCGCAGGTAGCGGCGGACCCGCGGGTTGTCATAGCCCTTGTCGGCGTGCAGCTTGACCGGCCGGCGCCGCGGGTGGCCGCGGCCGCCGCGGCGGATCGCCGGCATGGAGTCCAGGAGCGGCTCGACGAGCATGCTGTCGTGCCGGTTGGCGCCGGAGACGAGCACGTTGAGCGGCAGCCCATGCGCGTCGACGAGCAGGTGGTACTTGCTGCCGGCCTTGCCCCGGTCGGTGGGGTTCGGCCCGGTCAGTGCACCCCCCTTTTCGCTCGGACGCTGACCGAGTCCAGGCTCGTCCGAGACCAGATCAGTCGGCCTTGCTCACCGAGCTGGTTGAGGACTGCGGTGTGCAGTCGGTCGAAGACGCCCGCCTCGGCCCACTCGTGCATCCGCCGCCAGCAGGTCCAGCCCGAGCCATAGCCGAGCTCGGTGGGCAGCTTGGCCCAGCCGATGCCGGTGGACAGCACGAAGGCGATGCCCTCGAGCACATCCCGATCGGAGGTTCGTGGCCGCCCGGTGCGGCCGTGCACGGCCGGCTTGGGCGGTGGGATCAGCGGCTCGACCAGCGCCCACAGCTCGTCACTGATCAGCCGCGGCGGCGGGGAAGACGCCGGCGATGACATGCCCCGCACCCTGCGCCGACCCGCCGTCGGCCGACAGAGCCCGAGGGCCTACTTCCGCAACGTCTTCTTACTCGTCTAGCTACCAACTAATGCAACGTCTTCTTACGACCTCGTGCACGGTTAGCGGGACGCCTTGCTCGTGACGGACGGGGCAGGGTCGTGGTGTGTCGAGGACGTTGGCGCGTGCCGCTGCTGTTGCCGATCAGCGGGTGACGGGGCTGTCCCCGTTGGTCCTCGCTGAGCTGGTCGCCGAGCTGGGGCCGCGCTGGCAGGCGCGCCAGGACGCACGATTGGCCGATCGGCCGCGCCGGCGGGCGGTCGGCGCCGGTGCAAAGCACCGGCTGGTATTTGTTGACCGGTTGCTGGCCACCCTGGTGCACCTGCGCCACGAGTCACCCACGATGTGCTGGCCTGCTGGTTCGGAGTGTCTCGCTCCACGATCACCCGGGCCGTCGGGGAGGTCCGCCCGCTGCTGGCCGGGCGCGGCTGCACCGTCGAAGGCGGGCTCCGGCTGCGCACCCTGGCCGATGTGGTCGCCCATCTGGGTGCCAGCGGGCAGTTCGGCCTGCTGGATGCCACCGAGGTCCGGGTGCGCCGCCCGGCCGCCGGTCGGGTCGGCCGGCAGCGGTTCGTCTCGGGCAAGGCGCGCGCCAACACGGTCAAGGCGTTAGTGATCACCGACGCCGCCGGGCGGCTGCTGTTCTGCGGACAGACCCGCCCGAACTCGATTCACA
>NZ_JBFNXQ010000203.1:0-1586 GCF_041018925.1 Geodermatophilus maliterrae | reverse complement strand
CATGGCCTACGAGGTGAAGGGCGTCGTCGCCCGCAGCAAGGGAGCACCGGTCAGCGTCGAGACGGTCATCGTCCCCGACCCCGGGCCGGGTGAGGCGGTCGTGGACGTGCAGGCGTGCGGGGTGTGCCACACCGACCTGCACTACCGCGAGGGCGGGATCAACGACGAGTTCCCCTTCCTGCTCGGCCACGAGGCCGCCGGCACCGTGGCCGCGGTCGGCGCGGGCGTGACCAACGTGGCCGTCGGGGACTTCGTGGTGCTCAACTGGCGGGCGGTGTGCGGGCAGTGCCGCGCCTGTCTGAAGGGCGAGCTGCAGTACTGCTTCAACACCCACAACGCCGCGCAGAAGATGACCCTCACCGACGGCACCGAGCTGTCCCCGGCGCTGGGCATCGGCGCGTTCGTGGAGAAGACCCTGGTCCACTCCGGGCAGTGCACCAAGGTCGACCCCGACGTCCCGGCCACCGCGGCCGGGCTGCTGGGCTGCGGCGTGATGGCCGGGGTGGGTGCGGCGATCAACACCGGCGGCGTGCGCCGTGGGGAGTCGGTGGCGGTGTTCGGCTGCGGCGGGGTGGGGGACGCCGCGATCGCCGGCGCCAAGCTGGCCGGCGCGACCACGATCGTCGCCGTCGACGTCGACGACCGGAAGCTGGAGTGGGCGAAGGCGTTCGGCGCCACCCACACCGTCAACAGCCGGACCACCGACGCGGTCGAGGCCATCAAGGGCCACACGAACGGGTTCGGCGTGGACGTGGCCATCGACGCCGTCGGCCGCCCGGAGGTCTTCGAGCAGGCCTTCTACGCCCGCGACCTGGCCGGCCGCGTGGTGCTGGTCGGCGTGCCGACCCCGGACATGCAGCTCACCCTGCCGATGATCGAGCTGTTCGGCCGCGGCGGGGCGCTCAAGTCCTCCTGGTACGGCGACTGCCTGCCCTCCCGGGACTTCCCGCTGCTGGTCGACCTCTACCGGCAGGGCCGCTTCCCGCTGGCCGACTTCGTCTCCGAGACCATCGGCATCGACGAGGTGGAGCAGGCCTTCGACAAGATGCACCAGGGCGAGGTCCTGCGCTCGGTGGTCGTGTTCTGATGACCGGGTCCACAAGGGGCGTCCGCATCGACAAGGCCGTCGTCAGCGGGGTGTTCAGCCTCGACGGGTCCGACTTCGACGTCGACAACAACGTCTGGCTGGTCGGCGACGACGCGGAGGTGCTGGTCATCGACGCCCCGCACCGCGCCGACCCGATCATCGAGGCCATCGGCGGGCGGACGGTGACGGCGATCGTGCTCACCCACGGGCACAACGACCACATCACCGCCGCGGTCGACCTGCGCGAGGCCACCGGCGCCCCGATCTGGTTCCACCCCGCCGACCGGATGCTGTGGGACATGGTCTACGGCGGGGTCCACCCCGACGCCAGCCCGGACCAGGCGCTGGGCGAGGGCACCCGGTTCACCGTCGCCGGGACGACGCTGACCGCGCTGCACACCCCCGGCCACTCCCCGGGCAGCACCTGCCTGCACGCCCCCGACCTGGCCGCCGTCTTCACCGGCGACACACTCTTCCACGGCGGGCCGGGCGCCACCGG
>NZ_JBFNXQ010000202.1:0-1665 GCF_041018925.1 Geodermatophilus maliterrae | reverse complement strand
CGGCCGCTCCGTCTTCGAGAGAGAGCTGATGACCCAGACCTCCCGCACCAGCGCGGCCGAGCGCAGGAACGCCCGTGCGGCGGCCGCCGCCCCCGCCGAGGACGGCGCCTTCACGCACCGGCAGATCCTCACGATCATCGCCGGGCTGATGGTCGCCATGTTCCTGGCCGCGCTGGACCAGACGGTGGTGGCCACCGCCATCCGCACCATCGCCGATGACCTGCAGGGCTATGACCTGCAGGCGTGGGCCACCACGGCGTTCCTGATCACCTCGACGATCTCCACGCCGCTGTACGGCAAGCTCTCCGACATCTACGGCCGGCGGCCCTTCTACCTGTTCGCCATCGCCGTGTTCATCGGCGGCTCGGTGCTGTGCGGCATCGCGGACTCGATGTACCAGCTGGCCGCCTTCCGGGCGGTCCAGGGCATCGGTGCCGGTGGCCTGATGTCGCTGGCGCTGGCGATCATCGGCGACATCGTGCCGCCGCGGCAGCGCTCCCGCTACCAGGGCTACTTCATGGCCGTCTTCGGCACCTCCAGCGTGCTGGGCCCGGTGATCGGCGGGTTCTTCGCCGGCCAGAGCGCACTGCTGGGCCTGGACGGCTGGCGCTGGATCTTCTTCATCAACGTGCCGCTGGGCGCCCTGGCCTTCGCCGCGGTCTTCCGGGTGCTGCACCTGCCGCACGAGCGCCGCGAGCACCGCATCGACTGGCCCGGCGCGCTGGCGCTGATCACCTTCATCGTGCCGCTGCTGATCATCGCCGAGCAGGGCCGCATCTGGGGCTGGACGTCGACCCGCGCCCTGATCTGCTACGCCATCGGCACCGCCGGCTTCGTGCTCTTCCTGCTCGCCGAGCGGGCCTACGGCCACGAGGCGCTGCTGCCGCTGCGGCTGTTCGGCAACCGCAGCTTCACCGTCGCCACCGCCGGCAGCGTGGTGGTCGGCGCGGCCATGTTCGGCGGCCTGCTGCTGCTGCCGCAGTACCTGCAGATCGTGCACGGCTCCAGCGCCACCGTCGCCGGCCTGCAGATGATCCCGCTGGTGCTGGGCATCATGCTCGGCGCGATGAGCTCGGGCATCGCCATCTCCAAGACCGGCAGGTACAAGCTCTTCCCGCTGGCCGGCACCGCGCTGATGACCGCGGCGCTGGTGTCGCTGTCGGTCGTCGTCGGCGCCCAGACCTCGATCTGGGCGCTGGTGCCGTTCATGATCGCCCTCGGCGTGGGGCTGGGCTTCAACTTCCAGCCGGCCGTGCTGGCGGTGCAGAACGCCGTTGCGCCCACCCAGATCGGTGTGGCCACCTCCTCGGTCACCTTCTTCCGCCAGATGGGCGCCACGGTCGGCACCGCGGCGTTCCTCTCCGTGCTCTTCGCCCGCCTGCCGGCCGAGATCGACCAGTCGCTGACCGCGGCCGCGGCGAGCGACCCGCGGGTGGCCCAGGCGCTGCAGGGCGGTCGGCTGCAGGCCGGCGGCGACCTGTCCGACACCTCCTTCATCCAGGACCTGCCCGCCTTCCTGGCCCTGCCGTTCCAGACCGGCTTCGCGAACTCGATCGACCTGGTGTTCCTCATCGCCGCCTGCGCGGCGGCACTGGGGTTCCTCGTCTTCCTCCTCCTGCCGCAGCTCGCGCTGAGCAACAAGTCCGGCATCCAGGCCCGCCAGGC
>NZ_JBFNXQ010000201.1:0-1668 GCF_041018925.1 Geodermatophilus maliterrae | reverse complement strand
GGAGAGGCCGATCGCGACGGCCTGCGTGGCGTCAGGCAGCAGAACCTCCACCTGCGGCGTCGTCCCGACGGGTAGGCCGATGCGCTCGGCCAGGCCCGACTCGGTCGGGGTGAACGGTGGGTGACGCTCGGCCCCACGACCACGGTAGGTGAGCCTGAACTCAAGTCCAGCCGTGTAGGCATGGATCTCCAGGACCACCACCGCGACGGTGGCGGACCGCCCCCAGGAGCTGGCCGAGCGGCAGGATGCCGGGAATCTCGTTTGGCGGCGGCGAAGTCTGAACACGTATCCGGGCGAACCGGGCGTAGGCCTCTTCCCGCCGCGCGTCCCCGTCGGCAGGTCCAGTACCAGCGTTCGACATAGGTCGACCTTGCCTTGACTGGCTGCCGTGCGCGACGCGCGGTGAAGGGTCGAGCAGGGGTGTCCCTCAAGCCGCCTTCAGAGCGAACGTTGGCAGTCGCGGCACAGGCCCGGCCGCTCGGCCGCCGGCCGACGCGCCGTCGCAACAACATGCAACGGTGCGGTGACATCGCGTAGAACCTTAGGGTGCGCGTGTCTCGACTACGAATCCATAACTTCCGGGGCTGGTCGTCACTTGATCTGAGGCCGCGTGGGCATGTTGTCCTGGCTGGCGTTCCTCGATCGGGCCGCAGCGACATCATCGCGGCCCTGCGGCGCGTGCTGGATGCAGGAAGCACTCGCGTCCAGCCGCGTATCACTGATCTTCGCCAGTGCACCACCGGCGGTGCCGCTGCCGCGTCTCACGCACAGCAAGCGGCAGAGTCAAGCGAAGCCGACGTCGCGCCCGAAGACAAGGAGTCCCCTGCTGCCGCGACGTTCGAGGAGACCGTCTACCGGGCTGAAGAGTGTCACGTCGAGGTCACACTGATCGATCTCGATCCGGAGGTCCAGCAACTCTTCGACGGCTTCCTGGAACCCCAGGACAAGGGAGGGCTGGCCGCCACCGGAGACGCGGAACCGAGCGCGAAGTTCTGCGTCCGCCTCGCTTATCGCCTGACTTACGACTCCGCAGCGGACGCTCTTGAGCACTTTGTCTACTACCCGGTCAAGAGCAGTCCGGCCTCGGGGCAGTTCGCTCGGGTTCCTGCGGACGTCCGCCGAGCCCTTCCAGTGGTGATCCTGCAACCCGGTCAGCCGTTGCAGCTGCGGGCCGAGGGTGGGCTGCGCCGGATCCTCTCGGACCGCGACCCTACGGAGGCGTTGGCAGCCTTTGAACGCCTCGCCGATGCGGTTGCCGCAGCGACATCCGCACTTGGCACCGAGGCCACCGTCACGAAGGCCGTTGACGCGGTCCTCAACGCTGCGGCACTCGGTGGTCGACTTGGCGACTTTGAGACGACCTCGGAACACGTCAGTTTCGCTGCGGAGGACGGTAGCCTGAGCGCCCTTCTGCGGGCGGTCCAGCCAGCACTTCGACTGGATGGGGCGGGGACCCTGCCGCTGTCGAGTCACGGAAGCTCCGTGGCGGCCGTGTTTTCGGCCGCTGAAGCCATCCTTCAGGCGCAGGTGCCTGGCGGGGTCGTCCTGTCCGATGACTTCGGAGACCAACTCGATGTTCCGACCGCAGAGCATCTGGCGGGGATCATCCGCTCCAAGGCAGGACAGGCATGGCTCTCAACCAGGCGTCCAGACGTAGTGCGAGCGTTC
>NZ_JBFNXQ010000200.1:0-1721 GCF_041018925.1 Geodermatophilus maliterrae | reverse complement strand
CGACCGGGCGGAGCGGATCGAGCGGATCCGCCAGGCCGCGTACCGGATCCGCCGCAACGCCCTGGACATGGGGCAGGTGCAGGGGCAGGGCTACATCGGGCAGGCGCTGGGTGTGGCCGACGTCCTCGCCACCGTCTACACCGATCAGCTGCGCTTCCGCCCGCAGGATCCGCACTGGCCCGACCGGGACCGCTTCCTGCTCTCCATCGGCCACTACGCCATCGCGCTGTACGCGGCGCTGGCCGAGGCGGGAACCATCCCGCTGGAGGAGCTGGAGACCTACGGCTCGGACGACTCCCGGCTGCCGATGTCGGCCATGGCCTCCTACACCCCGGGCGTGGAGATCTCCGGCGGCTCGCTCGGCCACGGGCTGGCCGTGGCCGCCGGGATGGCGCTGGGGCTGCGCCACCAGGGCAACGGGGCGCGTGTCTACGACCTGCTCTCCGACGGGGAGCTGGACGAGGGCTCGACCTGGGAGGCGGCACTGGCCTGCGCCCACCACGGCCTGGACAACCTCACCGCGATCGTCGACGTCAACGCGCTGCAGGCCGACGGCCCCACCGCCGGGGTGCTGCGCACCGAACCGGTGACCGACAAGTGGCGGGCCTTCGGCTGGCACGCCCTGCGCGTCGACGGCAACGACGTCGCCGCGCTCGTCGAGGCTCTCGACGAGCTGCGCGCGCACCGCGGCTCGCCCGGGGTGCTGATCTGTGACACCCGCATCGGCCGCGGGGTGCCGCTGCTCGAGGGTCGCGAGAAGGCCCACTTCATGCGGGTCGAGGAGCACGAGTGGCAGCTCGCCCGCACCCAGCTCGAGGAAGGACTGACCCGATGACCAGCACCGCGCCGAAGAAGCGGCTCACCACCTCGGCGATGATCGCCTCCTTCGCCGACCCCGGTCAGCGCACCACCAGCGCGCCGTTCGGGCACGCGCTCAACCGGCTGGCCGAGCAGCGCCCGGAGATCGTCGGGCTGTCGGCGGACCTCGCCAAGTACACCGACATGCACGTGTTCCGCGACGCCCACCCCGACCGCTTCTTCCAGATGGGCATGGCCGAGCAGTCGCTGCTCGGGACGGCGGCCGGGATGGCCGAGGTCGGCCTGGTGCCCTTCGCCTCCACCTACTCGGTGTTCGCCACCCGGCGGGCGTATGACTTCCTGTGCCTGGACATCGCCGAGCCGAACCTCAACGTCAACGTCGTCGGCGCCCTGCCCGGCCTCACCACCGGGTACGGGCCCAGCCACCAGGCGACCGAGGACCTGGCGATCCTCCGCGGCTGCCCGAACCTGACCATCGTCGACCCGTGCGACTCGGTCGACATCGAGCAGGCCGTGCCGGCCCTGGCCGACGCACCCGGCCCCACCTACCTCCGCCTGCTGCGGGGCGCGGTGCCCACCGTGCTCGACGAGTACGACTACCGGTTCGAGCTGGGCAAGGCCGCCGAGCTGCGCACCGGCCGGGACGTCGTCCTCGTCTCCACCGGGCTGATGACCATGCGGGCGCTGCAGGCCGCCGCCCGGCTGGAGGCCGATCACGTCGACGTCGCGGTGCTGCACGTGCCCACGATCAAGCCGCTGGACACCGAGGCGGTCCTGCGCGCAGCCCGCACCGACCGGCTCGTGGTCACGCTGGAGAACCACACGGTGATCGGCGGGCTGGCCGAGGCCGTCGCCTCCACGGTGGCCTACGCCGGGGTCGGGACCCGGGTGGTGCCCATCGC
>NZ_JBFNXQ010000020.1:0-58591 GCF_041018925.1 Geodermatophilus maliterrae | reverse complement strand
GGGCCCCCCCCCGCCGCCAGGTGGCCAGCCGCCGCTCGGCGGCGGCGAGCAGGTCCGGCGTCCAGGCGCGGTCGGTGCGGTAGTGGCCCGACAGCAGGGCCAGCCGGATCGCCATCGGGTCGACGCCCTCACCGCGGAGCTTGGAGACGAAGACCAGGTTGCCGCGGCTCTTGCTCATCTTCGCGCCGTCGAGGCCGATCATCGCCGCGTGCACGTAGGCCCGGGCGAAGGGCTTGGTGGCGGTGAGCGCCTCGGCGTGGACGGCGGAGAACTCGTGGTGCGGGAAGACCAGGTCGCTGCCGCCGCCCTGCACGTCGAAGCCCATGCCGATCGTGTCCAGGGCGATGGAGGCGCACTCGATGTGCCAGCCGGGGCGGCCCTCGATGCCGTGCGGGCCGGGCCAGGCGGGCTCGCCCTCGCGGCGGCCGCGCCACAGCAGCGGGTCGAGCCGGTTGCGCTTGCCCGGCCGGTCGGGGTCGCCGCCGCGCTCGGCCGACAGCCGCAGCATCGTGGCCTCGTCGTAGCCGGACTCGTCACCGAAGCCGGGCGCCTGGGCGACGTCGTGGTAGACGTCGCCGGTGCCGTCGTCGAGCACGTAGGCCAGGCCCTCGTCGAGCAGGGTCTCCACGTGCTGCACGATCCGCGGGATGGTCGCCACCGCGCCCACGTAGTCGTCGGGCGGCAGCACCCGCAGCGCCGTCATGTCCTCGCGGAACAGCGCGGTCTCACGCATCCCGAGCACGACCCAGTCCTCGCCGTCGCGGTGGGCGCGCTCGAGCAGCGGGTCGTCGATGTCGGTGACGTTCTGCACGTAGTGGACGGCGTGCCCGGCGTCCCGCCACACCCGGCTGACCAGGTCGAAGGCGAGGTAGGTGGCGGCGTGGCCGAGGTGGGTGGCGTCGTAGGGCGTGATGCCGCAGACGTACATGCGCGCCACCCGGTCGGGCGTGGTGGCGACGACCTCCCCGCGCGCGGTGTCGAACAGCCGGAGGACCGCGCCGGAGCCCGGCAGGGTCGGCAGGAGCGGGGCGGGCCAGGCGAGCACGGGGAGGAGCCTAGTTGCGTGGCCGGGCCCACCCGCCGCGGACGCCGCCCCCGCCCGGGGACGGCGTCCGCGGGGACGTCGGTCAGTCGTCGGTCACTCGTCGTCGTCGTCGACCCAGTCGAGCGTGCGGGCCACCGCCTTCTGCCACTTGCGGTAGAAGCGGTCGCGGGTCCCGGCCTCCATCGCCGGCGACCACCGCTTGTCCTCGGCCCACTGGCTGGTCAGCTCGTCCTCGTCGGCCCAGAACCCGACCGCCAGACCCGCCGCGTACGCCGCGCCGAGCGCCGTCGTCTCGGCGATCTTCGGGCGGACGACGTCGACGCCGAGGATGTCGGCCTGGAACTGCATGAGCAGCTCGTTGACCACCATGCCGCCGTCGACCCGCAGCTCGGTGAGGTCGACCCCGGAGTCGGCGTTCATGGCCTCGACGACCTCCCGGGTCTGGTAGGCCGTGGCCTCCAGCACCGCCCGCGCCAGGTGCCCGCGGTTGACGTACCGGGTCAGCCCGACCAGCGCGCCGCGGGCGTCGGAGCGCCAGTGCGGGGCGAACAGGCCGGAGAAGGCGGGCACGAAGTAGGCACCGCCGTTGTCGTCGACGGACTTGGCCACCGCCTCGATCTCGCCGGCGCCGCCGATGAGCCGCAGGTTGTCGCGCACCCACTGCACCAGCGACCCGGTGACGGCGATCGAGCCCTCCAGCGCGTAGATCGGCTTCCGGTCGCCGATCCGGTAGCAGACCGTGGTGAGCAGGCCGTTCTTCGACGCGACCGCCTCCTCGCCGGTGTTGAGCAGCAGGAAGTTGCCGGTGCCGTAGGTGTTCTTGGCCATGCCGGGTGAGAAGCAGACCTGGCCGAAGGTGGCCGCCTGCTGGTCGCCGAGCGAGCCGGCGACCTTGACCCCGGCCAGGGCGCCGGCCTGGCGGCCCTCGCCGTACACCTCGGAGTTGGAGCGGATCTCCGGGAGCATCGACATCGGGATGCGCATGTCGGCGGCGATCGACTCGTCCCACGCCAGGGTCTTGTAGTCCATCAGCATGGTGCGCGAGGCGTTGCTGACGTCGGTGATGTGCAGGCCGCCGTCGGTCCCGCCGGTGACGTTCCACAGCAGCCAGCTGTCGATGGTGCCCATGAGCAGCTCGCCGCGCTCGGCCCGCTCGCGGGCGCCCTCGACGTTGTCGAGGATCCAGGTCACCTTCGGGCCGGCGAAGTACGTGGCCAGCGGCAGGCCGACCTTGTCCTTGTAGCGCTCGGCTCCCCCACCGAGCTCGCCGAGCTCGGTGACGATCTTGTCGGTCCGGGTGTCCTGCCAGACGATGGCGTTGTACACCGGCTGACCGGTCTTCCTGTCCCAGACGACGGCCGTCTCGCGCTGGTTGGTCAGGCCGACGGCGGCGAGGTCCTTGGCGACGAGGTCGGCGCGGGCGAGGGCCTGGCCCACGACCTCGCGGACGTTGGACCAGATCTCGTTGGCGTCGTGCTCGACCCAGCCGGCCCTGGGGAAGATCTGCTGGTGCTCCTTCTGGCCGACGGCCACGACCGCGCCGGCGTGGTCGAAGACCATGCACCGGGTGCTGGTCGTGCCCTGGTCGATGGCGGCGATGTACTGGCTCACGGGGTCCTCCGGGTGCGTCGTTGCATCGGATGCGGGTTGCGAGGGACGGGGAACGGGACGGGCCGGGTCAGAAGACCCGGGCGAGCAGGCCGGCCAGGACGGCGCCGACGATCGGGCCCACGACCGGGACCCAGGAGTAGCCCCAGTCGCTGCCGCCCTTGCCGCGGATGGGCAGGACGGCGTGCGCGATGCGCGGGCCGAGGTCGCGGGCGGGGTTGATGGCGTAGCCGGTCGGCCCGCCGAGCGAGGCGCCGATGGAGATGACGAGCAGGGCGACCGCCAGCGGACCGATCTCGTTCGGGGTGTTGCCGAAGGCGAGGATCACGTAGACCAGCACGAACGTCCCGATGAGCTCGGTGACGACGTTCCACGGGTAGCTGCGGATCGCCGGCCCGGTGGAGAAGGTGGCCAGCACCTCCCCGGGGTCGGGGTGGGCGGCGTAGTGCTCGCGGTAGGCCAGCCACGCGACGACGGCGCCGAGGAAGGCGCCGACGAACTCGCCGGCGAAGTAGACCAGCGTGCTGGCGACCGTGATCGGGACGCCGGGGGCGTAGACGTCCGCGCCCGACGCCCAGAGACCGACGGTGACGGCCGGGTTGAGGTGGGCGCCGCTCCGGTAGGCGGCGAAGACGCCGACGAAGACACCCAGCCCCCAGCCGAAGTTGATGAGCAGCCAGTCCGCGCCGCGGCCCTTGGAGTCGGTGAGCAGCACGTTGGCGACGACGCCGATGCCCAGCAGGAGCAACAGCCCCGTGCCGAGCACCTCGGAGAAGAAGACGGAGAACAGTGACACGTCCAGAGACCTCTCTGTGTCCGGGTGTGCCTCGATGGGGTCCCGCCCGATCCGGGCGGGTCGTGCGGGATCCCTGTGCTGCGCCTCCTCGGGTCGGGATCGGGGTCGACGGCGGGGTCGGGGCGGGCCGGCGGGGGCGGGCCCCCGCCGGCCCGCGGCTCAGGAGGCGCCGGCGAAGGGCCGGATCTCCGGCGCCTGCAGGCGCGCGCGCTCGGCGGAGGTGTCGTCGGGCATGGCCTCGGCGGCCCGCTCGGCCTCCACGCGCGCCAGGTAGGTGGCGATCTCACGCTCCACCTGGGCGTCGTCCCAGCCGAGCAGGCCGGCCATGAGCTCGGCGGCCGGCCGGGCCGACGCCGTGCCGCGGTCGGCCTGCTCGTAGGACAGCCGGGTGCGGCGGGTGAGCACGTCCTCCAGGTGCAGCGCACCCTCGTCGGTGACGGCGTAGACGACCTCGGCGCGCAGGTAGTCCGGCGCGCCCTCGAGCGGCCGGCCGAGGTCGGGGTCGGCGTCGACCAGGGCGAGCACCTCGTCGACGAGGCTGCCGTAGCGGTCGAGCAGGTGCTCGACGCGGGTCTCGGTCCAGCCGTGCGCGGTGGCCAGGTGGCTCTTGCGGTTCCAGCGCACCTGGTAGCCGTCGGCGCCGGCCAGCGGCAGTTCCTGGGTGAGCGAGGACGGGATCGGGGCGTCCGGGTCCTCGCCGGGCGCCCGGTCGGCCAGCGCCATGTCCACGACGTCGCGGGCCATCACCCGGTAGGTCGTGTACTTGCCGCCGGCGATGACGGTCAGCCCGGGACGGACGGTGGCCACGGTGTGCTCGCGGGAGACCTTCGTCGTCGACCCGCTGCCGTCGTCGACCGGCTGCAGCAGCGGGCGCAGACCGGTGTAGACGCCGAGGACGTCGGCGCGGGTCAGCGGGCGCTCCAGCACCGCGTTGGCGTGCTCGAGCAGGTAGTCGACGTCGGCCGACGAGGCGACCGGGTGGTCCTTGGCGAGGTCCCACGGGGTGTCGGTCGTGCCGATCACCCAGTGGGTGGGCCACGGGATGATGAACAGCACGCTCTTCTCGGTGCGCAGGATGACGCCGTCCTCCCCGGCGATGAGCGAGCGCGGGACGGCGATGTGCACGCCCTTGGAGGCGCGGACGGTCAGGCCCTGGGCCCGGAAGAGCTCCTGCGTCTGGTCGGTCCACACGCCGGTCGCGCCGACGACGTGGCGGGCCCGGATGGTGAGCTCGCGACCGGTCTCGAGGTCGACGGCGCGCACGCCGGCGACCCGGCCGTCCTCCTCGTGGTAACCGGTGACCTGGGTGCGGCTGGCCGCCAGCGCGCCGTGGCCGACGGCGGTGCGCACCAGCACCTGCACGAGGCGGGCGTCGTCGACCTTGGCGTCCCAGTAGCGGATCGCGCCGATGGCGACGTCGTCGCGCAGCGACGGGGCGACCCGGCGCAGCGCCTTCTTCGACAGGTGCCGGTGCAGCGGGACGCCGCGGCCGCCCACCCGGCCGAGCAGGCCGCCGAGGGCGTCGTAGAGCGCGATGCCGGCGCCGGTGTAGACCCGCTCCCAGACGCGGTGGCGCAGCGGGTAGAGGAACGGCACCGGGTGCACCAGGTGCGGGGCGAGCCGGCCGACGAGCAGGCCGCGCTCGTGCAGGGCCTCGCGGACGAGGGCGAAGTCGAGCATCTCCAGGTACCGCAGGCCGCCGTGCACGAGCTTGCTGGCCCGGCTGGAGGTGCCCGAGGCCCAGTCACGCTGTTCGAGCAGGCCGACGCTGAGGCCCCGGCTGGCGGCGTCGAGTGCGGCGCCGGCACCGGTGACCCCGCCGCCGATCACCAGGACGTCGAGGACGTCGGCGCTCATGCGGTCGAGGGCGGCGGAACGGACGCCGGGTGAGAGTGCTGTGGACACCAGGACTCCTGTGCTGTGCGGGTGGTGCGGGTCCGTGCGGGCGGCGGCGCGGGCCGTCGTCCGGACAAGGGGGAACCTGCCCCTGTCGGGCGTCCGCCGCAATCATCTGCACATCTGTGCACGGGAGCGGCCTACCGTGGACGTCGGGGCGGCCGACCGCCGCGGGAGGAGCACCAGTGACGCCGGACGACAGGCTCGAGCGCGTGGCCCGCAGGTACTGGCTCGACCGCGCCACGATGGAGGGGATCGCGGCGGAGGAAGGGGTGTCGCGCTCCACGATCTCCCGGATGCTGGACGCCGCGCGGGCGACCGGCGTCGTCACGGTGTCGGTCAACCCCGTGCACGGACGTGCATCGGCGATGGGGGCGGAGCTGGGACACCGGTACGGCATCTCGGCGCGGGTGGTCCCGGTGCCCGACGACGCCTCCGACCTCGTCCGGCTGCAGCTGGTGGCCACCGAGACCGCCGGGCTGCTCGACGAGGTCATGGGCGCGGGGATGACGCTCGCGCTGGCGTGGGGGACGACGACCAGCGCCGTCGGGCAGCACCTGCGGGCCCGGCCACTGCGCGACGCGCACGTCGTCCAGCTCAACGGCGCGATGAACACCCACAGCAGCGGGATCGGGTACGGCAGCGACGTCCTGGGCCGGTTCGGCACCGCCTGGGACGCGCAGGTGCACCACTTCCCGGTGCCCGCCTTCTTCGACCGGCCCGAGACCCGCCAGGCCATGTGGCGCGAGCGCAGCGTGCGGCGGGTGCTGGGCATCCAGCAGGCGGCCGACGTCGCGCTGTTCGGGATCGGCGCGGTCGCCGGCGCGGTGCCCAGCCGGGTGTGGACGGAGGGGTACCTGACCCCCGGCGACCGGGCCGACCTCGCCGCCGGGCACGTGGTCGGCGACGTGTGCACGGTGTTCCTGCGCGCCGACGGCTCGTGGGAGGGCATCCCGCTCAACGCACGCACCAGCGGGCTGACCCCGCCGGCGCTGCGCCGCATCCCGCGGCGGGTCTGCGCGGTGGCGGGCAGCCACAAGGTGGTCGGCCTGGCCGCGGCACTGGCCGGCAGGCTGGTCACCGACCTCGTCCTCGACGAGCGGACCGCCTCGGAGCTGCTGGTGCGCCGCCTCACCAAGCGGCCGCCGGCGCTGTGGAGCCCGTGACCGGCACCGCCGCCGGGTCTCCGGGTCTAGCCTCCGCTCCCGGCACCCGACGCCGCGAGGAGACTGCGATGGAACCGTCCCGGTACCTGCCCGCGCTGCGCCGGGCCGACGCCCGGTTCGCCGACGCCGCAGCCGAGGCCGTGCTGGCCGCGGGGTGGGCCGCCCCGGTGCCCGGCTGCCCCGGCTGGACGCTGGCCGACCTGGTCTGGCACCTCGGCTCGGTGCAGCACTTCTGGGCGTGGGTGGTGCGCACCCGCGCGCCGGACCCCGGCGGGTACGACACGCCGCGCCGCCGTCCCGACGACGAGCTGCTGGGCTGGTCGGCCGGGCAGTCCGCGGAGCTGGAGACCGCGCTGGCCGCCGCCGACCCCGCCGAGCCGGTGTGGACCTGGGCGCCGCAGCGCGACGTCGCCTTCGTGCTCCGGCGGCAGGTGCACGAGGCGGTCGTGCACACCGTCGACGTCGAGCAGGTGCTCGGCGACGTCCACCCGGTCCCCGCCGACGTGGGCCTTGACGGCCTCGACGAGTGGCTGGAGGTCGTGGTGCCCGGCGTCTTCCCCGACGGGCCGCCCGAGGGCGCGCACCCGGTGGTGCTGCACGCGATCGACGCCGGCGTCGAGCGGACCCTGTTCGCCGGCAGCCGGCCGCAGCCGGTGGCCACGGTGCGCGGGAACGCCGGTGACCTGCTGCTGACCGCCTGGCGGCGGCTGCCGCTGGAGGTGCTCACCGTCGACGGCGACGGCCTGCAGGCCGCCGCGATGATCGACCTGGTCCGCCTGGAGTGATCCTCAGGGCCAGGTGACGGCGTGGCGGTCGAACTCCTCGCCGGTCTGCACACCGACGACGCAGAACACCAGCCCGGCCGGGTCGGTCATCTGCCAGAACGAGCCCATGTCGGCCTGCCGCCGTGCGCCCAGCGCCTCGAGCCGCGCGACCTCGGCGGGGACGTCGTCGGTCTCGACGTCGACGTGCCAGCGCGGCGGCGTCCCCTCGCTCGTCCGCTGCACCTCGAGGTGGAAGCCGTCGGCGAACGAGCCGAGCGAGGCCCAGTCGGCGTCCGCGGGGTCGGGTGCGGCGGTCCGGCCGGTCGCACCCGCCCAGAAGGCGGTCCCGGCCCCGTGCACGTCCGGCGGCAGGTCGAGCAGCAGGATCGCCAGGCGCGAGCGGTGCGGCATGACCGCCAGCCTGCCGCGCCGCCGGACGGTGTGCGCCGACGCGGCACTCCGGCGTCCAGGACGCGCCCTCAGCGCACACCCTCGCCACGAGCCCGGCACCCGACCGGGGACGGCGGAGGCCGGTGGACCGACGTGCTCAGAAGGGCGGCCAGGGCAGCGCCGGCCACTCCCCCGACGGCTCGGGGTGCAGCTGGGTGCGCAACAGCTCGGCCACCCGCTGCTGCGTGCAGCGCACCTCGCGGCGGGTGAGGTGCTCGTGCAGCTGCTCGCCGAGGTCGCCGCGCAGGTCGTCGGCCAGCCGCTCGAGCACGGCGAGGGCCTCCAGCGGCAGCGGCTTGCCCGCCCAGCGCCACAGCAGGGTGCGCAGCTTCGGGTCCGACGAGAAGCAGATGCCGTGGTCGACGCCGTACACGTGCCCCTCGGGCGTCGGGATGATGTGCCCGCCCTTGCGGTCGGCGTTGTTCACCACCGCGTCGAAGACGGCCATGCGGCGCAGGCCGGGGTGGTCGGAGCGGACGAACCGGGCCAGGTCGACGTCGGGGTCGCCGTCGATCCACAGCTGCACCATGCCCGGGCCGAACGGGCCCTCGCGCAGCACGGTGGGGGGCACGACCGACCAGCCGGTGGCCTCGCTGACCAGTGCGGCCGACACCTCCCGGCCGGCGAGGGTGCCGTCGGGGAAGTCCCACAGCGGGCGCTCGCCGGCCACCGGCTTGTAGACGCACTCGGCCGCGAGCGAGCCGGTGCGGATGGCGCCGACCAGGGTGACGTTGCTGGCGTCGAGCATGCGGCCCTCGAGGTCGATCTCGCCCTCGAGCAGCAGCGTGCGCGCCTCGGCGTCGGTGGCCGGGGCACGCAGCTCCTCGGCGGACCGCTCGCTCACCGCAGCGCTCCGGCGGTCAGCGGCGGTAGCCGTTCTGCCGGGGGCAGACGTGCCCGGTCGGGTCCAGCGGCAGCGAGCACAGCGGGCAGGAGGGCCGTCCGGCGGCGACGACGCGACGGGCGCGGGCGACGAAGGAACGGGCGGCGCCCGGGGTGATGGTCACCCGCAGCGCGTCGGGCCCGTCCTCGGCGTCGGAGAGGATCGCCTCCTCGTCGACCGGCTCCTCCCCCGCGGCCACGGCCTCGACGACGACGGCCTGTGCCTCGCCGTCCCAGGCCAGGCCCATCGCGGCGACGCGGAACTCCTCGTCGACGGGCGCGGTGAGCGGCTCGAGGTCGTCGACCTCCGCCTGCGCGGGGACGGCGGTGCCGGGCCGGGTGGCGATCTCGTCGAGCAGCTCGTCCATGCGCTCGGCGAGCACCTGCACCTGCGACTTCTCCAGGGCGACGCTGACCACGCGGCCCTCGGCGTCGGAGGCCTGCAGGTAGAAGGTCCGCTCCCCCGGCTGGCCGACCGTGCCGGCGACGAACCGGGACGGGCGGTCGAAGCGGTAGACCTGGCGGGACACGCGATCAGGTTACGCGGGGACGCCGACGGCGGCGCCGTGCCGTCAGGTCACCGCCGCGCCGGCGCCGCCGCCGACGACGGCGTCGGAGTCGGCCCGGCGGCGTCGCCGTCCCTTCTTCTTCGGGGGGACCAGCGCGGAGACGTCGCCACCGCCGTCGTTGACGCGCAGCACGAAGGGGCGGGTCTCGGTGTAGGTGATCACCGAGATCGACGCCGGGTCGACGACGATCCGCTGGAAGGCGTCCAGGTGCAGGCCGAGGGCGTCG
Organism: Geodermatophilus maliterrae; assembly: GCF_041018925.1. Lineage (NCBI taxonomy): Bacteria > Bacillati > Actinomycetota > Actinomycetes > Geodermatophilales > Geodermatophilaceae > Geodermatophilus > Geodermatophilus maliterrae. Next base: position 49,189 of record NZ_JBFNXQ010000020.1, on the reverse strand, counting down.
GCGAGCACGGCCTTGATGACGTCGCCGTGGCTGCAGGCCAGCCAGACCGCGTCGGGTCCCAGGCGGGCGTTCCACTCCCGGACGGCGGCCACCGCGCGGGCCTGGGTCTGCGCCAGCCCCTCCCCCTCGGGGCCGGGGAAGACCGCTGCGGACGGGTGCTGCTGCACGACCTTCCACATCGGGTCCTTGACCAGCTCCTTGAGCGGCCGCCCGGTCCAGTCGCCGTAGCGGGCCTCGCCGAGGCGCTCGTCGGTCTGCAGCTGCAGGTCGCGGCCGGCGAGCACGGCGCCGGCGGTCTGCCGGCAGCGGTCCAGCGGGCTGCTGACCACCGCCGCCAGCGGGACGGGCGCGAGGCGGGCCCCGACCGCGGCCACCTGCGCCTGCCCGGTCTCGTCGAGCTCGACGCCCGGCGTCCACCCGGCCAGCACGCCCCCTGCGTTGGCGGTCGTCCGGCCGTGCCGTAGCAGGATCACGGTGGTCACCCGCGCGAGCCTAGGCGGGTGCGGATGACGGTGCCGTCCCTCCGTGGGGGTGAGCACCCCGACGCCGCGCCCGTCCTCCCCCACCGTGGCGCGTCCTCCCCCACCGCCCACCGTGCGGGGGGACGCGCCACGACCAGGTCACCTGATCGTGGCGCGACCCCCTCAGTTGGGGGCGAGCACCCCGACGCCGACCAGGGCGAGCAGGGCCAGGCCCAGCACCACCCGGTAGACGACGAACGGCGTGAACGTGCCGCGGTCGAGGTAGCGCAGCAGCCAGGCGATGACCGACAGGCCCACGCCGAAGGCGATGACGGTGGCCAGCAGCGTCGGTCCCCAGGTGATCGTCTCGCCGGCGACGTCGCCGGTGAGGGTCTCGTACACCTGGAAGAAGCCCGAGGCGAGCACGGCGGGCACGGCCAGGAGGAAGGAGTACCGCGCCGCCGCGGCCCGGGTGTAGCCGAGGAACAGGCCCATGGTGATCGTCCCGCCCGAGCGGGAGACGCCGGGCACCAGCGCCATCGCCTGGGCCAGGCCGAACAGCAGCCCGTCGCGCACGGTCAGCTGCGTGAGCTCCCGGCGCTTGCGGCCCACCCGGTCGGCCCAGTAGAGGACCAGCGAGAAGGCCACCAGCGAGATGGCCACGATCCGCAGGTCGCGGAAGGTCGTCTCGATGCCGTCCTGGAACAGCAGACCCAGGACGCCGATCGGGATGCTGCCGATGATGATCAGCCAGCCCATGCGGGCGTCGGGGTCCCCGCGCAGGGAGCGGTCGAACAGCGCGCGCACCCAGGCGCTGACGATGCGGCCGATGTCGCGGCGGAAGTAGAGCAGCACCGCGGCCTCGGTGCCGATCTGCGTGATCGCGGTGAACGCCGCGCCCGGGTCACCCCAGCCGGCGGCCTCCCCGACCACCCGCAGGTGCGCGCTGGAGGAGATCGGCAGGAACTCCGTCAGCCCCTGCACCAGCCCCAGGACGACCGCCTCGAACCACCCCACGGCCGGTCAGCCCCGTCGTCCGGAGGACCGGCGGGCGGAACGGTACGGGGGTCGCAGGAGCACGGGAGGACAGCCTAGGGCGGACCCGGTGGCCGGACCGGGACCGCCCCGGCGCGGCGTTCCCCACACTCGCCGCGTCCCCCGGCCCGTGGCCCGGCGCGACGGTAGGTTGGCCGGTCGTGGAACAACGGGCGCTGGGGCGCAGCGGCCTGGTCGTCTCCCGGCTGGCGCTGGGCACCATGACCTGGGGCCGGGACACCGACGAGGACGAGGCGGCCGTGCAGCTGACCGCCTTCGTCGACGCCGGCGGCACGCTCGTCGACACCGCCGACGTCTACTGCGACGGCGACAGCGAGCGCACCCTCGGCCGGCTGCTGGCCGACGTCGTCCCGCGCTCGGAGGTGCTGGTGGCCACCAAGGCGGTGGGCCGCACCGGCGCCGGGCCGATGGGCCGCGGCGCCTCCCGCGGGCACCTGCTGGCCGCGCTCGACGCCTCGCTGGAGCGCCTCGGCGTCGACCACGTCGACCTGTGGCAGCTGCACGCCTGGGACGAGCACAGCCCGGTCGAGGAGACCCTCGCCGCCTGCGACGCCGCCGTCTCCTCGGGCCGCGTCCGCTACGTCGGCGTGAGCAACTTCGCCGGCTGGCAGACCGCACAGGCCGCCACCTGGCAGCGCGCCTGGCCGGGCCGCACCCCGCTGGTGAGCACCCAGGTCGAGTACTCGCTGCTGCAGCGCGGCGTCGAGCGGGAGGTGGTGCCCGCCGCCGAGGCGCTCGGGCTCGGCGTCCTCGCCTGGTCACCGCTGGGTCGCGGCCTGCTCACCGGCAAGTACCGGGCGGGCACGCCCGACGGGTCGCGCGGGGCCTCCCCCGACTGGCAGGGCTTCATCGACGACCTGCGCTCGGCGGTGTCCGAGCGGATCGTCGAGGCGGTGGTCACCGCCGCCGACGGCCTGGGCACCAGCCCGCTGGCCGTGGCGCTGGCCTGGGTGCGCGACCGCCCCGGGGTGGTGGCCCCGGTGGTCGGCGCGCGCACCGCCGAACAGCTGCAGGCCTCGCTCGACGCCGACGCGGTGCGGCTGCCGGCGGCGATCCGGACGGCGCTCGAGGACGTCTCCGCGCCGCACTTCTCCTACCCCGACCAGCGGTCGGCCCGATGAGCGCCGTCCCGACGCCGGCCGCGCCGGACCCGGTCTTCGCCGCCTTCTGCGCCGCCGGCCTGTGGCCGGGCCTGGGCAAGCGCGCCGCCGCCGAGCTGCCCGCCGTCGGCATCACCACGCCCGACGACGTCACCGCGGCCAACCTGCTGAAGATGCCGCGGGTGGGCAGGCAGCGCGCCGAGCGGCTGTTCTCCTCGTTCCTGTCCGCCCAGCCGACCTACGGCGTCGTCGCGCTGCTGGTCAGGGCCGGCCTCGAGGCGAGGCTGGCGTCCTCGGCCGCCGACGCCCTCGGCGACGACGCCGCCCGCCGGCTGCGCGACGACCCGTGGGCGCTGCTCGCCCTCCACGGCGTCTCCCTCACCGACGCCGACCGGCTGGCCATCTCCGTCCTCCCCGGCGCCGACCGGCAGGACTCCCGCCGCGGCCGGGCGATCGTCACGATGACGCTGCGCACCGCCGCCCGCGACGGGCACACCGTGCTGCCGGCCGACCTGGTGGTGGCCGCGCTGCGCGCCGAGGGCGTGGCCGATCCCGTGGCGGCGATCGTCGCGGCGGTGGAGTCCGGCGACGTGCTCGACCACGAGCCGCCGGAGCCGGAGTCAGCCGAGGACGCCGATCCGGACGAGCTGCCCGAGCCGGGAGAAGGACCTCGGTCTGCCCTCCGCTCGCAAGCTCGCGAGGGAACCCGGACCGAGGCCGTACGCACGCTGTCGCTGGCCCGCTACGGCATGGCCGAGGAGGCCGTGGCCGAGGGCGTGGCCCGGCTGGCCGCCACGGCCGAGCGGATCGCCGACCCGGCCGCCGTGCGGTCGGTGGCCAAGGGGCTCGACGAGGCGCAGAAGCAGGCCGTCGCGCAGGTGCTCGGGGCCGGGGTCTCGCTGCTCACCGGCGGCCCGGGCACCGGCAAGAGCCGCACCGTGGCCGCCGTCGTGCGGCTGCTGCAGGCCAAGGGCACCGACGTCGCGCTGGCCGCGCCCACCGGCCGGGCGGCCAAGCGACTGGAGGAGCTCACCGACCACCCGGCGGTCACCGTGCACCGGCTGCTGGGCTCGCAGGGTTTCGGCGGCGGGTTCGCCCGCAACGAGGAGTGGCCGCTCGACGCCGACGTCGTGGTCGTCGACGAGGCCTCCATGCTCGACGTCGAGCTGACCGCCGCGCTGCTGGAGGCCTGTCCCGACGGCACCCACCTGCTGCTGGTCGGCGACCCCGCGCAGCTGCCCTCGATCGGCCCCGGGCACGTGCTCGGCGACCTCATCGACTCCGGCGTCGTCCCGGTCACCGAGCTGACCACGCTCTACCGGCAGGCCGAGGGCGGCGCCATCGCCCGGCTGGCCAACGCCGTCCGCGCCGGGGAGCTCCCGCCCGTGGACTCCCCCGACCGCGAGGTCGTCGTCGTGCCCGCCGGCGGCAGCGGCGAGGCCGCGCGGCGGGTGGTGCAGCTGGTCACCGACTCGATCCCGCGGGCGCTCCGGATCGAGCCGCGCAACGTGCAGGTGGTGACGCCGGTGCACCGCGGCCCGGCCGGCACGATCGAGCTGAACAAGGCACTCAAGGAACGGCTCAACCCGGGCGACGGCACGGTGTTCGGCTTCGACGTCGGCGACCGGGTGGTGGCCACCGCCAACCACCTCGACCTCGAGCCGATCGGCTTCGCCAACGGGGAGGTCGGCGTGGTCACCGGCACCGGGGAGGGGACGCTCGACGTCGCGTTCGCCTCCGGCCCGGTCACCGTGCCCGGCGACGCGCTGCCCGACCTCAAGCACGGCTGGGCGATCACCGTGCACCGGGCGCAGGGCTCGGAGTGGCCCGGCGTCGTCGTGGTGCTGCCCCCGGAGGCCGGCGGGATGCTCTCGCGGCCGCTGGTCTACACCGCGCTCACGCGGGCGCAGCAGCACCTGTCGATCGTGCACGCGTCCGGCGCGGCGCTGGCGCGGGCGGTGCGGGAGGTCGACGTGCGCCCCCGCCGCACCCGCCTGGCCCAGCTCCTGCGCGAGGACCTCGGCCAGGACTGAGACCCCGGGACGGCGGCCCCCCTGCAGGGTGCCGCCGCGAGCCGTGAGCGGTGGGGGGCAGGAGGCCCTTCAGTCGCGGCGGGCGAAGCCGGCGCGCAGCAGCTGCGACGTCGCCGCGCGCAGCTGGCCGGGGCAGGTGAGCGGCCGCGGGAAGGACACGCGGACGTCGCGGTGCCCGCCCGGCCGCTCCACCCGCAGCCGGTAGCCGAACCGGTCGACGCCGAGCGGCCGCACCGTCTCCCCCTCGCCGACGGCGACGCGGCTGCGCAGCACGGCGAGGACGTCGGGGTGGTCGCGGTCGAGGTGCTGCAGCATCCGCGCCTCGACGGTGGCCAGCGGGTCGGGACGGGCGGCGGCGAACCGGGCCGGTGAGACCTCGGTGCACGCAGTGCCCTCGCGCAGCACCACCTCGGCGAGGTCGAGGCGCAGCAGCGCGGCCGCTCCGCCGACGTCGAGCAGCGCGCCCTCGGGGCGGACCTCCGCGAACGCGAGCGCAGCCGCCGTCCGGTCGGCCGGGCGCACCGGCGTCAGCCAGCCCGAGAGCCAGAGCGTGGCGCGGACCGGGTCGCGCAGCGGCACCGGTGCGCGGTCGCTGACCATCAGCAGCGCCGAGACGTCGGCCTCGGGCCCGCGGTCGAGGGCGGCCGCGACGTCGCCGTCGGCGGGCACCAGCACCAGCACCTGGCCGTCCCCGGTGGTGGCGTGCGCCAGCGGCCGGCTCGGCGCCCGGCCGGGGAGGCAGACGGCGGCCGCGCTGCGGGTGGCGGCGGTGCGGGCGCGCTCGGCGGCGCCGGCGGGCGACGGCGCCGGGGAACCGGGGCAGGTGGTCAAGGCTCCCCCTCGGGACGATGAGTTAGGTCAGCCTAACCACACTCGCCGTCCCGGAGGAAGCCGCCGGCCGGCCGCGACCGGTCAGTCGGTGCGCTCGTCCTCGTCGAGGGGGACGTCGGCCTCCTGCTCGAGGACGTCGGCCTCGTTCGCGTCGCGGTCGCCGACCCCGCGCGGGGTGCCGGCCGCCCCGGGCGCGGTGGCCAGCTGCTGCTCCAGGGCGTCGGCCTCGGGGACGCCGTCGCCGATCGCGTCGACGTCGCCGGCCAGCACGGGGCCGGCCGGCTCGACGAGCGCCTCCTGCTCCGCGCGGTCGGCGTCGCTGGCGGTACCGGGCTCGGTCACGTCGTCCTCCTCGGTGCGCGGTCGGGGTCCTGGCCCATCCTGCCGCCCGGTCGCGGCGGCGGCAGCCCCGGAGCGCGTGGGTGGCCGGGAGTCGGCGCGTGGATGACCTCGCCCGGGCGGCCGTGGCAACATCAGGCGGGTGAGCACGGCCGACGACTACGAGTACGCGCCGCTGCGGATCCCGCCGGGCACGTCCCGCTCCGCAGCGGCCACCATGCTGAGCCTCCAGGTCGACGTCGGCGGGTGGGAGCTGGCCCGCCTGCAGCTGCACGCCGACGGCACCCGCAAGGCCATCCTGCGGCGTCGCGCGCGGCTGTCCTACCTGCCGATGCCGGTCACCTGAGGAAGGACCCCCCGCCCCTCACCGCTCGGCCACGATCAGGGGACCTGATCATGGCGCGTCCTCCCGCACGGTGGGCGGTGCGGGAGGACGCGCTGCGGTGAGGCAGGACGCCGTCAGTGCACGGACGGCGGGCGCAGCGCCTCGGGGACGACGGCGGTCTCACCGGTCGCCGTCTTCGCGCTCGGCACGCCCTTGAACCGGTAGGGCACCGTGCCCACACCGGGCTGGATGACGTAGGCGGCGCCCGGCTCGCCCGACGTCCAGGCCATGACCATCGCGTCGGCGACCTCCGCGGCGGGGATGACCGGGAACTGCGCCGCCTCGAACTCGTGGCGGATGCGGTCGATGATCGCGGTGTCGGCGAACCCCGGGCAGATGGCCGAGATGGTGATCCCCTCGCGGGTCAGCCGCGGCGCCATCGACCGGACGAAGGCGATCGCGCCGCCCTTGGCCACGCTGTAGCCCGGGTCGGTGGGCATCGGCGAGAGGCCGGCCAGCGACGCGGTCACCACGATCGCGCCGCCCCCGGCCCGCGAGATCGCCGGGCGCGCGGCCACCGCGCCGTACACGACGCCGAAGAGGTCGACGTCGACCACGCGCATGAACTCGTCGAGGTCGAGGGCGTCGTCGCTCTTGGCCGCGGAGATGCCGGCGTTGAGGTAGGCGGCGTCGAGCCGGCCGTGCTCGGCCTCGACCTGCGCGACGACGGCCTCGTTGGCCGCGCGGTCGGTGACGTCCAGCGGGAGGAAGGAGGCGCCCAGCTCGTCCGCGGTGGCGCGGGCGCGGTCACTGTCGAGGTCGGCGAGGACCACGGTGACGTCGCGCTCGCGCAGCTTCGTGGCGAGGGCGCGGCCGAAGCCGCCGGTCCCTCCGGTGATCAGCGCGACGGAGCCGGGGCCGGCAGGTGTGGGAGAGGTCACCCCGGCATCACACCACGGGCGTCAGACCGCGCGGAGGAAGCGGTCGAGCACGCGGACGCCGAAGCGCAGCGACTCCACCGGCACCCGCTCGTCGATGCCGTGGAACAGCGAGGCGAAGTCCAGGTCGGCCGGCAGCCGCAGCGGGGAGAAGCCGAAGCAGCGCATCCCGAGGCGCTCGAAGCTCTTGGCGTCGGTGCCTCCGCTCATGGTGAACGGCACCGGGCGCGCGCCGTCGTCCTCCGCCTTCAGGGCGGCGACCATCTGCTCGACCAGCGGGCCGTCGAACGTCGTCTCCACGGCCTGGTCGTGGACGATCCACTCCCGCTGCACGCCCTCGCCGACGAGCGAGGCCAGCTGGCGCTCGAACTCCTCCTGCTGACCGTGCAGGAAGCGGCCGTCGACGGTGGCCGAGGCGGTGCCGGGGATGACGTTGGCCTTGTAGCCGGCCTCGAGCATCGTCGGGTTCGCGGTGTTGCGGAGGGCCGCGCCGATCATCCGGCTGATGCTGCCGAGGCGGGCGAACGCCTCCTCCGGGGAGTCGGGGTCGATCTCGATGCCGTAGGCCTCCTCGACGGCGGCGAGGAATCGCCGCATCGGCGGGGTGAGCACGGTCGGCAGACGGGTGGACCCGATGCGCGCGACGGCCTGGCACAGCCGGGTGACGGCGTTGTCGTCGTGCACGAACGAGCCGTGCCCGGGCCTGCCGGTCGCGGTCAACCGCATCCAGGCCAGCCCCTTCTCCGCCGTCTGCACGAGGTAGAGGCGCAGGTCGTCGCGGACGGTGATGCTGAAGCCGCCGACCTCGCTGATGGCCTCGGTGCAGCCCTCGAAGAGGTCGGGCTGCTCGTCGACCAGCCAGCGGGCACCCAGCTTGCCGCCGGCCTCCTCGTCGGCGACGAAGGCCAGGACGACGTCGCGGGGCGGCCGGACGCCGGTGCGCGCCCACTCCCGCACCAGCGCCAGGACCATGGCGTCCATGTCCTTCATGTCGACGGCGCCGCGGCCCCAGACGTAGCCGTCGCGCTCCTCGCCGGAGAACGGGTGCACGCTCCACTCGGCCGGGTCGGCGGGGACGACGTCGAGGTGGCCGTGCACCAGCAGCGCCGGGCGGCTGCGGTCCGCGCCGGGGACGCGGGCGACCAGGCTGGCCCTCCCCCGCTCCGACTCGAGGATCTGCGAGTCGATGCCGACCTCGTCGAGCTTGCCGGCCACCCACTCCGCGGCGCGGCGCTCGCCGGCGCTGGTGGCGGTGTCGCCGGTGTTGGTCGTGTCGATCCGGATGAGGTCGGACAGCAGCTCCGCCACCTCGTCCTGGGCGCGCGGGGCGGACGTCGTCTCGGGCATGCTGCCGATCGTGCCACCGGTTCCGCCGGTCACCCCGCCGGGTGAGCGGCACTGGACCCGGCCCCGGCCGCTGCCGATGCAGCGGGCATGGAGATCCCGGCGGCGATGCGAGCGCGCGACCCCGCAGCGGCGGCGCACTCGTCGACGCTGATCCTGTCGGTCAGCGCGGCGGTCGTCGCCGGCTTCGCCGTCCTCACCCAGCGCGACGCGGGCCCGGCCGTCCTGGCCGCCCATGGCGCGGCCGTGATCGCGCTGGTGGGCGTCGCCTGCGCCTGCCGGCTGACCACGGCTGACCGCTACGACCGGCTGGGTCTGGGGTTGCTCACCGCGGTCGGTGGTGTCGTCCTGATCTGCGCGCTCAACCTGGTCTCCGCTGACGCGTCGGCCGCCGCACAGGCCTTCTTCGCCTTCCCGGTGCTGTGGGCCGGCTCCCACCTGCGTCCGGCGGGGGTCGTCCTCGCCACCGGCGCCGCCCTGTGGGGCGAGGCGACGACGCTCTTCGTCCTCACGCCGCCGCTCGCCGCCGCCGTTGACCTGATGTTCTTCGGGGCGGTCCTCGTGGTCCTCGCGGTGATGCTGGTCCGCAGCGGCCGGGTGCAGCAACGGCTCGTCGACGCACTGCGCTCGCAGGCCCGGGTCGACGCGCTGACCGGGCTGGTCAACCGGCGGGTGTTCGACGAGGCCCTGGCGGGGGCGCGGACGCAGCGGACGGCGTCGGGGACGGCGCTGCTGCTCATCGACGTCGACACCTTCAAGCAGATCAACGACGCGCACGGTCACCCGGTCGGCGACGCGGTCCTGGTGCACCTGGCCCGGATCCTGCGGGAGCAGGTGCGCGGCGCCGACGCGGTGCTCTCCCGGCTCGGCGGCGACGAGCTGGCCGTCCTGCTGCCGGACTGCCCGGCGGCGGTGGCGGCGGCCCGGGCCGCGCAGGTGCACGAGGCCGTCCGCTCGACGCCCCTGACGCTGGCCGACGGGACGCTCCTGTCGCTGTCGATCAGCCTCGGGCTGGCGCACACCGCCGGGCAGGCGGCCGACGTCGAGGAGCTGTACTCGGCGGCCGACCGGGCGCTCTACCAGGCCAAGCGGGCCGGCCGTGGACGGGTGGCGGTGGCCACGGCCGGGCTCCCGCGGCAGGCGGCGGAGCCGGAGCAGGGGGTGCGCCACCGCGCCCCGGCGGTCGGGTAGTCTCTGAGCCGCACTCGTCCGGGTGGCGGAATGGCAGACGCGCTAGCTTGAGGTGCTAGTGCCCTTTATCGGGCGTGGGGGTTCAAGTCCCCCCTCGGACACAGCACCGCCCCGGTGTTCCTACAGGTCAGGGTCCCGGGGCGCTTCCATGTCCGGCCCAGATGACCCTCGTGATACCTGTTTGATACTTGTCCCCTCGTCTCAGCCCTCCAGCAGGGCGGCGAAGCGGTCGGCGGCTTCACGGCCCATGCCGGGGTGGACGTGCTGGTAGACGGTCAGCGTGATGGTGGCGCTGGCGTGCCCGAGACGCTCGGAGACGACCTCCACCGGGACGCCGTCGGCCAGCAGCGGAGTGGCGTGGGTGTGCCGGAGGTCGTGCAGCCGGATCACCGGCAACTGGTCCTCCCCCAGCGCCTTGCGCGCCCGCGCGAGCTGGCCGGCGAAGCGTCGGGAGAACCTCTCCGGATGCCGGTGGGTGCCGTCGAGGTTGCTCAGCACGACCGCCGTGTCACGCACCAGGTCTGAGCTCACTCCGCTGCGGGCGGTCCGGTAGGCGCGGAGCGCGGCCACCGTCCCTGCGTCGAGGTCGACGACCCTCGACTGACCGGTCTTCGTCGGCCCCTCGACCAGTTCTTCGCCAGCGCCCTAGTGCTTGACCGTGCCGACGCTGCGGCGGACCGCGATCCGTGCGGCGCCGATGTCGACGTCCCGCCAGCGCAGGGCGAGCGCCTCCCCGCGGCGCATCCCGGTCGCCGCCAGCAGCCGCCAGCACATGGCCAGGTCGGAGTCGTACGAGTCCGCCCAACGGAGGAACCGGCGAGCTCGGTCGCGGTCCACGCCTGCATCTCGGGCGGACGGGCCTCGGCCGGGCTCGGTGGGGTGGACCGGTCGGTCGGATTGACCGAGAGCCGTCACGGCTTGACCGCATCGCTGAGCGCCGACCGCAGGATGGTGAAGACGTAGCGCACCGTTCGGGCGGAGGGACCACCTGTGCCGTCGGCCCGGCCGGTTGCCTCCAGCTTCCGCATCCAGGTGTCGATCATCGGGCCGGTGAGGCGCGTGACCGGGTGCGCTCCGAGGGGGGGGCGATGTGCAGCCGGATGTTCTTCAGGTAGGACGCGCGCGTCGAGGGACTGAGACGTTGCGTCTGCATCCACTCGGCGAGGTAGGCGTCCAGACGCTGCTTGGACGGCTCGACCCACTCCCCCAGATCGGTCTTGCGGATCTCGGCCCGCAGGGCTGCAGCAGCATCCCTCCTGCTCGCAAGACCTCGCTTGAGGACGACCCGAGTTGTTCCGTCCTCCCGCTGCACGGCGTACTTGATCAGGAAACGCGGGCCGGCCCTCGTCCGGTACTCACTGATTCCGCCGTCGCCCTTCTGGCGTCGCCGTGGTCCGGCCATCGACCGCCTCCCCCGTCATCGCTCCTCGAGGGACCTGGCATGTCGCCGCAGAAGTCGCCCCCCTGTCGGCCTACTGGGGGCGGAGCCCGCATAGCTGCCGGACCGGCGATCTGTGGACGGGAAGACAGCCTGTGGAACACGCGACCAAGGACGACGTAGCCCCGGGGCCCGCACTGGAACCCCAGCCCGTGTCCTTCAGTCCTTCCCCAGTAGTCGAGCGACGTGGTCGGGCCAGGCGATGGTCCTGCCCCATCAGCTGAGTCGACACGGGTCACTGGCGCGCTGACCGAGGCGGATCAAGCCGTGCCCCTCGACGCCGTTGACCCTCAGTCACCTTCGTGACATTCGCCGTCGTCCGCGGTCGTGCTGTTTCCGCAGGTCGCAAGGCCGCAGCGTCCGCAGTCGTTCGGGCCGGGTACGGGCTCGTCCGGACCGCGTTGCCGTACCGGTTGCTGTAGCCCTCCCCCGCGCCCGGGAGCGTCGTCCACTGTGCCCAGCAGTTCAGTGCTGAACCCGGGCGGACGCCTGATGCACTCCCGGCTGGCAGGACGGATACATCCTCCAGTCCTTCTCCGGCCAGCTCCCCGAAGTCGTTCGCCACACCGAGCGCGCCCCCCGCTGGACAACTCCCACGATTGGTGGTGGTGTTCGTCCCCTCGTCGACAGGACGAGGCGCGGTTCACCGGGCCCAGTGAGGGGTGGTCGTGAAACCGGCGGTGTGCCTGTTCACCGACAGCACGGCCCCGTCCGGTGTGGGCGAGCACATCCTGACCCTCGCGGACGAGCTGCAGGAGAGTTTCACGCTCTCCCTCGTCTGCCCGCCGAGCCCAAGCGGCTCGCGGCTGCTCGAGCGCGCCCACGCGCTCGGGGTGAGGACCGCGGAGATCCACGTCGGCCGTCCCGACAGCGAAGCCGAGCTGGCCGCGTTCCTGAGCGACGTCCGAGTGGAGCTCTTCCACTGCCACGCCGGAGTGATGATCGAGGGATACGCCGGGGTGCGTGCGGCCCGGCAGGCCGGCGTCCCCGCGGTGGTGCGCACCGAGCACCTGGCCGAGCCCTCCGCCGTGTTTCCCACCGACGAACTGCCCGACCTCCTGCACTCGCCGTACCACCACCCCGACCGGCGGCTGTCCGACGCAGAGGTGGCGGAGCTGGTCACGGTTCTTCAAAGGGAGTACCTGGACGTCGTCGAGCTCGTCGACCGCGTGATCTGCGTGTCGGAGGGCGTGCGTGACAGCTTCCTCGAGGTGGGGGTCGAGCAGGCGAAGCTGCGCGTCGTGCGCAACGGGATCCGGCCGTCGCGCGGCGGGGTGAGCGCGGAGAACGCTCGCGGCCGCCTGCACCTGCCCCCGGAGCGGCGGATCGTGCTCAGCGTCGGCCGGATGGTCGAGTTGAAGGGGCACCGCTTCATATTGGGCGCTGTGGACGAGGTCGTCCGGAGCCGGCCGGAGGCGGTGTTCCTGTGGGTCGGTACCGGGCCGCTCGAGACCGAACTGCGCGAGGGGGTGCGGATGATGGGCCTCGATGAGTGGGTGTGGTTCGCCGGGGAGCGCTCGGACGTCCCTGACCTCATGGCCGCCGCGGACGTCTTCCTCCTCGCGTCCACCGTTGAGGGGCTGCCGCTCGTCGTGCTCGAAGCGATGGCAGCCGCCCGCCCCGTCGTGGCGACCCGCGTACCCGGGACCAGCGAGGTCGTGATCGACGACGTCACGGGCCGGCTGGTCGAGCGGGGAAGACTGGACGGCACGGGCGACACCGACGCGCTCGCAGCCGCCATCCTGGAGCCGCTGGAGGACCGGAAACTCGCGTCCGCCTGGGGCAGCGCGGGCCGGGCGCGCGTACAGCGCGAGTTCAGCAGCGAGCGGATGGCGCGGCAGACCGCGGAGGTCTACGTCGAGCTGCTGCGCTGAGGCCCACCGGTCCCGCACTGGAGACGACCACCGGGCGAACACCTCACTGCTCCAGCGTTGGCCCTCCCCCGGCTCTCCGCAACACCGATGCGGGAGGCTCGCCTCCGGATCGCCACATGGGAGCGGCGTCCTCGCTTCGTCCGGAGAGGTTCACGGGTGGTCTGGAGAGGTTCAGGGGTGCCAGAGCGCGCGGCCGGTGACGGCGTCGAAGACGTGGGCGCTCGACGCCTTGACCGCGACTGTCACCGCGGCACCGGGACGAATCACGGATCGCGGTGGAAAGAACGAGCGCAGCGTCGCGCCACGTGACTTGTCGCCGGACACTTCGCTGCCCCGGGCTGTGATCGGCGGGCCGCCGACTGCGACCGTGACCACGTTTCGTCGACCGGTGTACTCGGCCTCCCGCACTACCGCGGCCAGGGCCACCGAGTCCGGGTCGTTGCCGGCCGTGGGGTCGTGCACGTCCTCAGCTCTGAGCCCGAGTACCACCTCACGGCCCACGTGGTCACGAAGCGGCGGCGGAACCGCCCGCCACAGCGGCAGTGTCCTGTTGCCCACGGTGAACGCGGCCTGCCCGCCGGCGGACACCAGCCGGGCGGGAAGCAGTCCGATCGGCGGGGTGCCGACGAACCCGGCCGCGAACAGGTCCACCGGCCGCTCATACAGCTCGCGAGGTGTGCCCACCTGCACCACGGCGCCGTCGTGCAGCAGGGCGACCCGGTCGGCGACCGCGAGTCCTTCGGCTTGATCGTGGGTGACGAAGAACGTCGTGGCTCCCAGCGAACGGACGATGTGGACGATCTCCTGACGCACTCTGGGGCGCTCCGCGGCATCCAGGCCCGCGAGCGGCTCGTCGAGCAGGAAGACGTCCGGGCGCTGCACGAGAGCGTGCCCGATGCCGACCAGGCCGCGCTCGCCCGTGGACAAGTCGTCCGGACGGCGGGGCAGTAACCGGCTCAACCGCAGTTGCCGGGCGAGGTCCTTGACCCGCTCCTTCACCTCGGTATCCGGTAGCCGCTGCGCGCGCAGCCCCCACCCGAGATTGCGGGACACGTCGAGAAAGGGAATGAGCGCCGAGGTCTCGAAGACCATCGCCACGCGTCGCTCACCGGGCGGCAGCTCGGTGACGTCACGGCCGTTGATAGTCACAGTGCCGGACTCGACCTGGTTGAGCCCGGCGAGCACCCGCAGGAGGCTGGACTTGCCGCTTCCTGAGGAACCGAGCACGACGAGCAGTTCCCCGTCGGCCGCCCGGAGCGTCACGTCCCGCAGCACCTGTCTGCCGTCACGGATGACGGTCACGTTCTTGAGCCATGTGCCGCTCATCGGGTCGCCCATCCGCCGCCTCCACCGCCCGGGCCGCTGCCCGACCGATGATCCACGACGCTGGGCGCTGCGGTGGGCGGAGTCTGCTGAGTTCGGGCAAGCCGAGGCCATCCGGGCTGCCCCTGAACGTCACTCGTCCCGCCTAACGACCTCGTGCATGGTCAGCCGCGAGCCGTCATCGATCTCCTGTGGTGCGGGAGTCGACGGTGCGGGCCTGCTCCCGGCACCCGGTCGATCCAGGTCGGATCAGCGGACACCCACGAGGTCATTCGTCCGGCGTACCGAAGGTCGAGGGGGGCTCGTCGAGTGCAGTGTCCGTGCGGCCGGTGACGATCCGGAAGATGTCCTCGACAGGGAGCTTCGGCGTTCCGTCAGCGAACACGAGCCCGTTGGTCTCCTGCCCGGTGTCCATGAACTGCGTGTAGCAGAATCCGACGATGTCGGTGCTGGCCCGGAGCGCCTCGAAGAGCCCCGAGAGACGGCCGGCGTACTCGTCCGTCGACTCGACCTGGTCGTAGCCCCAGGACTCCTCCTGCTGCGAGAGCGAGATGCCGCCGAACTCCGTGATCATCAACGGAGCCCGGCCGTCGAGGAATCGTTGTCGTTGCGCGTCGTTCAGGATCGGCCGTCGCCCCTGCGGGCCGTGCCCGGTCAGGACCGCGCGGAGGGCCGCCTGGTTGTCGAGGTAGCGGGCGCGTAGCTGGTCGGGGTCGACGGTGTAGTCGTGCAGCCCGAGGATGTCGCTGTCCACGTGCTCCCACCCCTCGTTGGAGACGGCCGGACGGCTCGGGTCCAGGGCCCGCGTCAGGCTCACGAGGGACTGCGAGAACTGCTGCTGAGCCGGGACGGTGGCGATGTCCTGCACTCCCCAGCTCTCGTTGACGGGGACCCACACCACGACCGAGGGGTGGCTGCGGTAGCGGCGGACGATCTGCATCCACTCGGTGGTGAGCAGGGCGATCGCACCCACCGAGAACTCGTAGGCCCCGGCCGTCTCCCCCCATACCAGCAGGCCGAGCCGGTCAGCCCAGAAGAGGAACCTCGGATCCTCGGCCTTCTGGTGGATGCGGACCGCGTTGAACCCCATCGCCTTGATCAATTCCACTTCGGCGCGCAACTCGTCGTTGCCGCGCGAAGCGAGGTGGGTCTCAGGTCGGTAGCCCTGGTTGAGCACGGACCTCGTGTAGTAGGGCTGCCCGTTCAGGTTGAAGGAGGCTTCGCCGACCGACACCTCCCGCAGACCCAGGTAGCTGGCCACCGTGTCGACCGGCTGCCCGGAGTCGCGGTCGCGCAGCACCACCTCCGCGTCGACGAGGTGCGGATGCTCCGGGGCCCACAACAGACGCGCGCGGTCCTGACCGTTGCGCACCGCCGGTACGGCGATGTCGATCTGGGTGACCTCCTGCCGTAGCACGCACCTGGCCTCCCCGAGGACCTCCTCGCCGAGGCTCAGCGTGACCTCCAGCTCGAGCGGAGTGGCCGGCGTGGCGGCCAGCGTGACCTCCCCACGGACCACGGCGGACGACGCGTAGAAGGTCCACGCGACGTCGACGACCGCTGGGACCGGGACCGTCTCGAGCCAGACCGGTTGCCAGATGCCGGTCGTGCGCTCGTACCAGATGCTGTGCGGCTTCTCCCTCCAGTCCTGCTTGCCTCGGGGCTGGTGGAGGGCGCGGGGGTCGTCCTCGGCCCGGACCACGAGGACGTGCTCCTCCGGACCCTGATCCTGGCTGGTCGCCAGCGCGTCGGTGACGTCGGCGGTGAAGGGCGTCTGGCCACCGACGTGCTCGGCGACCAGCTGTCCGTCGAACCAGACCTGGGCGCTGTGGTCGACGGCACCGAAGTGCACGAGGACCCGACGTGTGTCACCGCCGTCTCCGGCGAGGACGTCGTGCGGGATGACCCGGCGGTACCAGACGACAGGGTGGAACTCACGAGCCCCCACCCCTGAGGCGGGCGACTCCGGGGGGTAGGGCACCTGGATGCTCTGGTCGAACGCTTCGGCGCTCGAGGGGTGGAACCACCGCGAAGCGATCCCCTCGCGGGCGTCGTCGTGAGCGAACTGCCAGGTGCCGTCAAGGCTGGTCCACGCCTCCCGGCACATCATGGGTCGGGGATGAGAACCGTCCTGCTGCGTCGCCTTCACGAGCGGGCTCCTCCGTTGCGTCGACGAGCAGTCGCCGTCACCTGGCCCGCATCAGCGCACACGGGGAGAACCATAGAGGCCCGATGTCCGGGTCAAACGTCTCACCCAACGACGAGTGCCAGGTTGCCGTCGATCAACGACCGTGTGACAGTCATCAGGTTCGGCTCATCGCGCTAGACTGGATGTCCCTTCATGACTCAGTTCTCGCGTCGCCAGTTCCTCGCCGCGGGGGGGAGTGTCTCGCTCGCCGTCGCGATGTCGGGGTGCTCCACACCGATCGGGAGCAGCCTCACCGGCGCGCAGCCGAGCACGGCCGACGTCATCTTCTGGCACCTGTTCGGCGGCGGCGACGGCGAGAACATGGCGACCATGATCGAGGCCTATCGCGAGTCGTCCGGCACGTCGGTCGAGTCCTCGCTGCTCTCCTGGGGCAACCCCTTCTACACCAAGCTGGCGCTGTCGACGGCGAGCGGCCGCCCGCCCGACGTGACCGTCGCCCACCTGTCCCGGGTGCCCCTCCTGGCGCAGGCCGAACTGCTCGAGCCCGTCGCGGACCAGTTCGCCGCCGCGGGGATCACCGAGGACAAGTTCACGCCGGCCGCCTGGGAGAAGGCCACGGTGGACGGCACCACGTACGCGGTGCCGATCGACACCCACCCGTTCGTGCTGTACTACAACACCGAGCTGGCGCAGCAGGCCGGCCTGCTCGACGAGACCGGCGAGAACCTCAAGCCCATGAGGAACAGCGACGACTTCGTCGCCACCCTCCAGGCGATGAAGGACTCGACCGGGAACGAGTACGCGGCGGTCGCGTCGATCACGGTGGACCCCTCGACCTGCTGGCGCCTCTTCCTGATGACCTACTCCGGTCTGGCCGGACCGATCGTCGAGGACCTCGGCACCCGGGTCACGATCGACCGCGCCGCGATGGAGGAGTCGTTCGCCTTCCTGCAGGGCCTCACCGGGGACCTGGGACTGATGCCGCGCACCGCCACGTCGACGACGTCGTCGACCCTCTTCAGCAACGGCGAGGTCGGCTTCCTCTTCGACGGCGTGTGGCAGATCCCGACGTACCGCGAGGTCGAGAGCCTCGACTTCAACGTCGTGCCCTTTCCCGCACTCCTCGGCCCCGAGCCGGTCGCCTACGCCGACTCGCACGCACTGGTCGTCCCGACGAGTCCCGGACGCTCTGCCGCGCGGACCGAAGATGCCGTGCGCTTCGTCAAGGGCTTGCTGGACCAGAGCTCGACCTGGGCGGACGGCGGGCACGTCCCCGCCTGGTTACCGGTGCAGGAGAGCGAGGAGTTCCTCGAGCTCCAGCCGCAGAGCAACTACACGGAGGCGGCCTTCAACGCGGTGTACGACCCGCCGGGTTGGTACACCGGAGCGGGCTCGGACTTCCAGACCGCCATGGGCTCCGTCGTCGCCAGCGTGCTCACCGGGGCCACCGACCCCGCGGGTGGCGTCGACGCCCTGACCAGCAGCCTGCAGACGTTCTCCACCGCCCGGCCACCCGTGTAGGACGGAGACCGCGCCATGACCGCCACCGCTCTCCCCGCGCCCAGGACAGGGGTCGAGGTCGGGGACCGCGCTGCCACCGCGGGGAAGCCCCCGCGGTCGGAGAACCGGGCGGGCTGGCTGTTCGCCACCCCGTTCCTGGCCCTCTACCTCGCCTTCCTCATCGGCCCGGTCGTCATCGGCCTGCTGATCAGCCTCTTCAACACCACGACCGTGAGATCCGGCATCGGCAGCTGGGTCGGCTTCTCGAACTACGCCGACGTCCTGACCAACGCCGACTTCTGGGCCTCGATGTGGCACTCGGCGCTGTTCACGCTGCTGACCACACCGATCCTGGTGCTGCTGCCGCTGCTGTTCGCCGTCCTCGTCTCGCGCCTGGCCCGCGGCCAGTGGTTCTACCGGCTCGCCTTCTTCGCCCCGTACGTCGTGCCCTCGGCCGCGGTGTGCCTGATCTTCGCGTTCATGTACACGCCCGAGACCGGGCTCATCACCAACGCCTTCGGCTGGTTCGGGCTGACCGCCCCCGACTTCTTCGGCAGCACCTCGGGTGCCTGGTTCGCCGTGGTCCTGCTCACCGTGTGGTGGACGTTCGGCTTCAATTTCATCCTCTACACCGCGGCCATCCAGGAGATCTCGGAGGAGGTCTACGAGGCGGCGGCGCTCGACGGCGCCGGGCCGTGGCAGCAGATCCGGATGATCACCGTCCCCATGCTGCGCCCGACCATAGGCCTGGTGCTGATCTTGCAGGTCCTCTCGTCCCTGAAGGTGTTCGACCAGATCTACATCCTGCTGACCGGCGGCCCGAACTACACGACGCGTCCGGTCATCCAGTACATCTTCGACACCGGGTTCTCGGCCTATCGGGGCGGCTATGCGGCCGCCGCGACGATGGTCTACTTCGTGGTCCTGGTCCTCGTCAGCCTCGCCTGGTTCCTGGTCCGGCGGCGCAACAACTCCGCGAACGCCTGAGGGGAGCTCGGACGATGGCGACAGCCGTGGCCGCGCCTGCGGCCGACACCGCTCGCTCCGGCACCCGGCGCTCGAGCCGGGGCGGCGAGCAGGACCGGAGCGGGAAGCTGTTCAACCGGCTCGCCGCCACGTGCGTGACGCTCTTCGCGCTCATCTGGCTGGTCCCGTTCCTGTGGGCGCTGATCACGTCGCTGCGGCCCAACGACGAGATCGCGGCGAACCCCACGACCCCGTGGTCGAGCAACTGGAACCTCGACGCGTACAGCTACGCGTGGAACTCGAGCCCGCTGGGCTGGTGGTACGTCAACAGCTTCATCATCTCCACCCTGACGGTCGTCTTCACCGTGGTGGTCTGCTCGATGGCCGCCTTCGCCCTGGTGAACCTCAACTTCCGCGGGAAGTACGTCCTGTTCGGGCTCATCCTGGCCGGCCTGATGGTGCCCGTCGAGGCGCTCGTCCTGCCGCAGTTCCTGGAGTTCCGCGCCATCGGCCTGCTGGGGACCTACTGGGCGGTCATCCTGCCCTCGGTCGCCCTCCCCGTGGCCCTGTTCGTCTTCCACTCGTTCATCAAGGCCATCCCGGTGGCCCTCATCGAGGCCGCCCGGCTCGACGGTGCCAGCTGGTGGCGGATCTACTCGCAGATCGCCATGCCGCTGTCCCGGCCGGCGATCTCCGCGGTGGCGATCCTGACGTTCATCACGTCCTGGAACGCCTTCCTCTGGCCGCTGCTGGTGCTCACCCAGACCAAGTCGCAGACCATTCCGGTCGGGCTCAGCAGCCTGGTCGGCGGTTCAGCGATCCAGTACGCCGAGACCATGGCCTCCGCCGTCCTGGGCATCCTGCCGCTACTCGCCGTCTTCCTGGTCCTTCAGCGCCAGATCGCCCAAGGGGTTGCCAACACCGGCATCAAGTAGCACCAAGGACGTCCTTCTCGAGACGGCCCCGCGGAACGCCATCGCAGAGCTCTCGGCCGCGCGCGTGCGGCTTCGTGCTGCGCCGCCGGGTCATCGTGGAGGCCGTCACCGAGGTCGACGGCGCCCGCCGCGCCGGCTACTGGGGCCCCCCACTGCGGATCGGGGCCCGACCAGAGGTCACCGTCGTGGAGCTACGGTCACCTCGCAGCTGAGTCCTGCCCCCGCCATTCTCTCCGAGTCCGGGAGCAAGATCGCCGCACGGCTTGATGCCTCGAGACAGGCGGCTCTCGATCCAGCCCGACAGCATTGGGGGCACGCCGCTCCGGCGGCGTCCAGGGATCGCGCCGAACCCGTACGGCCATCACAGGAGCCCTCACTGTGAGGCTGGAACAGGCACGGCGTCAGGCTCGGGCGACGCCGGCAACGTCGCCGGAGACCCGGCGACCGGACTCGGACGAGAAGACGTAGGCCTCGTCCGGATTGATCTCGATGTGCACGGTCTCGCCCTTCATGGGCGGCCGGCGCGCGTCGACCCGCAGCGTCAGCAGCTTGTCGCCCTCCTTGGAGCGGGAGGTGTGCATCGTCCCGTAGGCGTAGGCGTCCGAGCCGAGCTCCTCCACGACGACGACCTCGAACGGATAGCCCTCGCCCTCGCCGACCAGCCGCACCGACTCCGGCCGGAAGCCCAGCGTCGCGGTCGTGCAGTTGTCCGCCGCCAGGGCGGCCATGGTCTGCCGTGGCAGCGCGAAGGAGTGGTTGCCCAGCACGGCGCCGTCCTGGTCGAGGTCGACCTCCACCAGGTTCATCGCCGGTGAGCCGATGAAACCCGCGACGAAGATGTTGTCAGGCTTGTCATAGAGGTTGCGGGGCGTGTCCACCTGCTGCAGGTATCCGTCCTTGAGCACGGCCACCCGGTCGCCCATGGTCATGGCCTCGACCTGGTCGTGGGTGACGTATACCGTGGTGACGCCGAGCCGGCGCTGCAGGGCCGCGATCTCGGTGCGGGTCTGCACCCGCAGCTTCGCGTCGAGGTTGGACAGCGGCTCGTCCATCAGGAACGCCTGCGGGTTGCGGACGATCGCCCGACCCATCGCCACGCGCTGCCGCTGACCACCGGACAGGGCCTTGGGCTTGCGGTCCAGGTACGGCTCCAGGTCGAGGATCTTCGCGGCATCCACGACCTGCCTGCGGATCTCGTCCCGGTTCATCCTGGCGATCTTCAGCGCAAAACCCATGTTGTCCGCGACGGTCATGTGCGGGTAGAGCGCGTAGTTCTGGAACACCATCGCGATGTCCCTTTCCTTGGGCGCGACGTGCGTGACGTCTCGCTCCCCGATGCGGATGGTGCCCTCGGTGACGCTCTCGAGGCCAGCCAGGGCCCGCAGCGCCGTGGACTTCCCGCTGCCGGACGGGCCGACCAGGACGAGGAACTCGCCGTCGGCGATGTCGAGGTCCAGCGCGTTCACCGAGGGCCGTTCGGCTCCGGCGTACTGCACGGTCGCGTGGTCGTAGGTGATGGCAGCCATGACGTGTCCTCCCTCAGCGGCCGAACGAGGCCGGGTTGGTCCTAGCTGGTGCAGCCGTGGCGTCCCAGGCGGAACGCAGATCGCTTCGGAGCGACGCGCAGAGTGCTCATGTTGGAGCGTTGTCGGGAACGACCACGTCGAGGTAGCGCCGTACGACCGAGGCGATGACGTCTGCCCCGAGGACGCCCGAACGTCGGCGTTGAACATCTCGACCTCGATGTCGCCCCGGTATCCGGCCGCGTCGACAGCCGTGGCGAATGGCGGGAGTCGATGCTGCCGTCGCCCATGTAGCCGCGGGCCAGGAGGACGTCGGCTCGGAGCGGCAGAATCCAGTCGCAGACCTGGAAGGACGCGATGCGCGACCCGGCCCGCTCAATCAAGCGCCCGACGTCCGGATCCCAGCAAGCGCGGAAGGTGTCGACGACCACCCCGACCTGCTCCCGCGGGAACTCCTCCGCCAGGTCCGATGCCTGGCCCAGGGGCGAGAGCACAGCCCGGTCGGCGCAGTCCATAGGATGCAGCGCCTCCAGGGCGAGCTGTACTTTGGTCACCAGTGTAGGGGGCGAGCTCGCCGAGCGCATCCCGGACATGATCCCGCGCCCCACGCAGGTCGCGGGAACCCGTCGGCAGACCGCCGACGACCATCACGAGGCACTCGGCCTGGAGCGTGGCCGCCTCGTCGATCGCCCGCCGGTTGTCGTCCAGCGCCCTCTCCGCCGGCAGGCTGGCGGTGAGGAAGCCGCCGCGGCACAGCGAGGACACTCGGAGGCCCGCGTCGTGAGCCAGGCGGGCGGCACGCTGGAGTTCGACCTCGGACACCGATTCTCGCCACAGCCCCACGGCCTCGAGTCCGGCGGCGCGGACACCCTCCACCACTTCGGGGAGGGACCACGTGTCGACCGTCATCTAGTTGATCGACAGGCGCCGCAGCCGGACGTCCTGGTCCGAGCACCCGCCTGGCACGCTCGTCATCACGACGAGCCACCTGGGCGCAGAGGCGAGCGGAGAGCACAGCGGAACCCGGCCGGAGCTCGCTCCGAGACGGCGGAGGAGAGCAGATGACCGTGATGAACGGCGTCCGGCTGCCCGGTGACAGCACCGTGCAGCACGTGAAGGTCGGCGTGCCGGAGCCGGGGCACGGTCAGGTGCTGCTGCGGATGAAGGCGTCCTCGATCTGCGGGAGCGACATCCGGGCCATCTACCGCGAGCACCTGGGCACCGGGCCGGAGGCCTATCAGGGGGTCATCGCCGGCCACGAGCCGTGCGGCCAGGTCGTCGCCGTCGGCCCCGGCGCCCGGCGGCTGCAGCCCGGCGACCGCGTGGTCGTCCACCACATCGCCGGCTGCGGCGTCTGCGAGGAGTGCCGCGCCGGCTACCTGATCGGCTGCACCTCACCGCTGCGCGCGGCGCACGGCTGGCAGCGCGACGGCGGGCACGCCGAGTACCTGCTGGCCGAGGAGGCGACCTGCATCCTGCTGCCCGAGCCGCTGTCCTACGTCGACGGCGCGCTCGTCTCGTGCGGCTTCGGCACCGCCTACGAGGGTCTGCTGCGGTTGGCGCTGTCCGGGCGGGACCGGCTGCTGATCACCGGGCTCGGGCCGGTCGGGCTGGCGGCCGCGATGCTCGGCCGGGCGCTGGGTGCGGGGCCGATCATCGCCACCGACGTCGCACCCGAGCGGCTGCGGATGGCCGAGGAGCTGGGCCTGGTCGACCACGCCGTCCCGGCCGACGAGCGGGCCACGGCGACGATCCGGGAGCTCACCGACGGCCGCGGCTGTGCGGCGAGCATCGACTGCTCCGGCAGCGGTGCCGCCCGCACGGTAACCCCGGGGAACACCCGAACCTGGAGCGGTGCGCCTTCGTCGGTGAGGACGGCCAGATCTCCTTCCCGGTCTCCGAGCTGCTGATCCACAAGCAGATCACGCTGCACGGCTCCTGGGTGACCTCCCTGCGGCACATGGAGGAGTTGCCGGAGCACCTGGTGCGGTGGAACCTGCACCCCGAGCGCATCGTCACCCACCGGTTCACCCTCGACCAGGCCGATGAGGCCTACCGCGTCGGCGACCGGGGCGCCGCACACCGCGCCAGTCCGTGGGAGGTAGGGAGTGTTCGCCGCATCGCACCGCCGGCTCAACCGGCTCACCGGTGAGTGGGTCCTGGTGTCCCCGCACCGCACCGCCCGGCCGTGGCAGGGGCAGGTGGAGGAGGTGGCGGCCGACCAGCGGCCGGCCTACGACCCGGCCTGCTATCTCTGCCCGGGCAACGGGCGGGCCGGCGGGGCGCGTACTCCGGAGTACGACTCCACCTACGTGTTCGACAACGACTTCGCCGCGCTGACACCGGATGTGGCCCCGGAGGAGGACGACCGCAAGGGCCTGCTGATCGCGCAGAGCGAGCGCGGGATCTGCCGCGTGGTGTGCTTCTCGCCGCGGCACGACCTGACGCTGGGGCAGATGCCGGCCGAGGCGATCCGCACGGTGGTCGACACCTGGGTCGACCAGTACCTCGAGCTCGGCAGCCTCGACTGGGTCCGCCACGTGCAGATCTTCGAGAACCGCGGCGCGATGATGGGGGCGTCCAACCCCCATCCGCACGGTCAGATCTGGGCCAACGAGCGGCTGCCCAATGAGCCGGCGAAGGAGCTGGCCCAGCAGCGTGCCCGCGCCGACAGCGGCGGATGCTTGCTCTGTGACTACCTCGACGTCGAGCTGGACGACGGCGAGCGCATCGTGACCGGCAACGAGCACTTCACCGCGCTCGTGCCCTTCTGGGCGGTCTGGCCGTTCGAGACCCTCGTTCTACCCCGTGCCCACGCCGGCGCCCTGCCAGACCTCGGCCCCGACCAGCGCAACGGGCTGGCCGACATCCTGCGGCGCCTGACCCGCCGCTACGACCGGCTCTTCGGTGTCACGTTCCCGTACTCGATGGGCCTGCACCAACGGCCCACCGACGGCGACCCGCACCGCGGCTGGCATCTGCACGCGCACTTCTACCCACCGTTGCTGCGCTCGGCGACGGTCCGCAAGTTCATGGTCGGCTACGAGCTGCTCGGCCAGCCCCAACGCGACATCACCCCGGAGACCGCCGCGCAGCGGCTGCGCGAGCTGCCGGAGGACTGAGACCGATGGGCCGCGAGGACCTTCGCACCGAGGAGCTGCGCACCGGTTCGAGCGGGCCTTCGATGCGCCACCAGAGCTGGTGGTGCGCACGCCGGGTCGGGTGGACCTGATCGGCGAGCACACCGACTACAACGACGGGTTCACGCTGCCGGTCGCCCTGGACCTGGGCACCGACGTCGCGGTCGGGCGTCGCCCCGACGGGCTGCTGCGGACCGTCGCACGCGAACTGGACGCCACCGACACCCGGCCGATCGACGCCCTGCGCCCGGCCGAGGGGCCGGGGTGGGCCCGCTGAGTCGCCGGGGCCGCGGCGCTCCTGCGCGAGAGCCGTGGCACCCTGCCCGGCGCCGGCCGTGGGTGCCTCGTCGCCGGCGCTCGGCGGCCAGTAGGCCCGACACGAAGTGCACGGCCTCCTCGGCGACCTAGAATGCGGCGGTGTAGGTGACAGGATCGGACACAGCAGGACCTCGGGTGGGGAAGACAGTCTGTGAGAAGACGGCCCTCCTATCGAGGTCCTGCGCTCTTCCGATCATCTCGCCGCCCGCAGCGTGTCCCTGATCTGCCGATCTCCGGCTACTGGGAATGGTTCAGCGGGCCGCCCCGCGGCGACCGCGAGGGTCGTGGGGGCAGATCGCCGCCTCGGGCAGCTGTCTGCCGTGTGCATCTCCTCGACTGTGTCAGCGGCGGCGATGGTGGTGCCGTGGAAGCGCTGAGGCACCAATAGCGCTACTGAAGAGGCCCGGCGAGGGGGCACATGCGTGTCGTCGCCGACCATTGCGCGAATACGACTGACAGCAAGCTGGCGAAGCAGCGAATCGATCAACTGATGAGCTGTCATCTGCTAGAGTCGATGCCCATGCGGGCAGACAGGGAACACGACTTTGCGGGTCTCCGGATCGACGACTTCTATAGGCCGATCATTCCTCATCCGGCGCCCGACGTCACAGACCAGGGCGACCCGTATCTGCTGACCGTCCCTCGGTCGTGTGCCAGCAGCTACTCGTACTACCTTTACCATACGGACGTTTCCCGCGAGGGTGACCGGATCGCCGTCTATGGTAGCCACGACCTGCGGCAATTCCAGTACCTTGGAAAGGCACTGCAGGCGGATGCACCGATGAGCGAGCATTGGGCTCCTTGCGTGGTGTACGACGCATCGGCCAGGCGATACAACATGTTCTACTCACGGAGCACACCCCACCAGTCGAATGCAGACATCGGGCAGCGGCTGCGCCGGGCGGTGGCCGACAGGCCGGAAGGGCCGTTCATCGACCAGGGCGAGATGCCCCTGGAGCTGGAGACGGACTTCGCCATCGATGCGGACGTCTACCGGAGACACGAACAGCAATCGGGTCGCTCAGCACACTTCCTCGCGTACGTCGTGGAATTCTGGAACGAAACACGCGTCGGCGTGGGGATCGTCGAGGTGAAGCTGAGTCCTGACCTCGCTCGGCCCGTGTCAGCTCCGCGCGTCCTCGTCAAGCCCAGCCTGGACGTCCAGATGTACGAGCGCGACCGCTCGATGCCCTGGCAGATTGGCAAGCGGGATTGGGCCGGCGGCGAAACGGTCGACTGGCACTGCATCGAGGCGCCCATCGGTGGACTGGTATCTCCGGCCGGCAGCCCCTATTACCTGAATAGTTACGGCAGCTACAAGGATGAATCGTATGCTGTTGGTGCGATCCGCGAAGAGGCGGATGGCAGTTTGACAGATCTAGCAGTGCAAGGTCATGCCGTGCTGAGAAGTGGCATGCTGCCGGGCATCTCGAGTGCCGGGCATCCATCAATGGTGACGCCCAACCTGCTGGTCTCGCACGGACGGTTCAGTCCTGATGGTGAGCGGCAGGCCTTCTTCGTGCCTCTGCTCTGGGACGACGAGGATCGTCCTTTCTGCCCGAACCGGGATCAGCTCGCACACATGCTCCAGTAGGAGAAGCGCGAGCCGGCCTCCGCGGCATCACCTTGCACACCCTCGACACTCCGCCGCGAGCTTCCTGCTCGCGGCCGGAACCCACACCAAGGTCGTCCGGGAACACCTCGGGCACTCGTCGTGCGCCATCACGGCGGACATCTACAGCCACGTGAGTCCGGCCCAGCAGCGTGAGGCAGTCGATCGTCTCGATCAAGCGCTTTGCTGGTGACCGTTGCTGTCCCTCGAGCCGCGTTGCTGTAGGCGTGCAAGAGGCGGGCCACCCTCGTCGGTGACCCGCCTCCGACCTTCGGTTTCGCAGTCGGGCTGACAGGATTGAACCTGCGACCCCTTGACCCCCAGACGTCGGCCGCGGGTTCGCGACCGTTCGTCCACGTTCATTTGCGCAGGTCGATCGGCATACGGAACGACAGCGGACGATGGCGGACCAGCCCGAACTGGGTGCGATGGTGGTCAATATGGTGGTCAAGAGTCCCCGCCGCGACCTGCCTCTGTGCCGATCTCCGGGCCTCGTTTCGCCTGTCGCGGAGCGTGACGATGTCTCGGAGGGTCATACCCTTGAGCGGCATCCCGGCCGGCGAGTGCCGTTGTGCGCTGTGCCGCAGGTACGAACCCGGTGGTCAGGCAACTGCGCCCCCCTGCGCGGCCACCGCCTGCCCCGCGGTCACCAGGGCGGAGCGCAGCCAGAGGTGCGCCGGATCGCCATGAAACGCGGGGTGCCACCAGAAGACCTCGGTCAACGGCATGGCCTCCCACGGGCAGGGCAGCTGACGAACCCCAGCCGCCGTTCCCAAGGGTCAGCGAGCCGCGCCTGAACCAGCGCCACGCGCTCGGTCCCGGCCACGAGGAAAGGGATCGCCAGGAACGTCTCGGCGACGATGTGGACGTCGGGTTCGACGCCCAGCAGCGCAGCGCCCGTCGAGGTGGCCAGCTGTTCAGCGAGCGGGGTCAGACTCGACATGTTGCCCTCCCGTAGCAGCAACTCGTCACCGACCGCGCCAGGACCCGCCACCACGCGAGCTACGGCGTCCGCCTCTCCTGATCAGCGATCTACAACTGAGTATCAGGCGTCCGATGATCCAGCTTTCGGCCGTCGTTCTCCCGCACGCCCGTGATCTCGTCTCGCAAGTCCGACGGCGCTTGAACATCGCGGCTCACAGGGCCTAGCGTGAACCGTCGGCAGCCTCAAGGAGATGACGATGACAAAAGGGCCGTCCTCTTCAGATGGACGACCAGCAGTCGGTCCTGCCGCGCGGGCAACTTCCGCTTCTTCGTACTCGCGATGGCGAACGCCCAGTTGAACGTGATCGCAATTTCGCTCCCATGCCTACGTCCGGGCCCTGCGGGACGCGCAGCTGCGCGGCTCGATGGGCCAGGTCCGTGCCTGCGCGGACAACGCCGCCATGGAGTCGTTCTTCAGCCTGCTGCAGAAGAACGTCCTGGAACGCCAGCGCCGGCCCACCCGGGAGCAACCACGCCTGGCGATCGTCGTCTGGATCGAGAAGACCTATCACCGCCGCCGGCGCCAAGACACCCTCGGACGCCTGACCCCCATCGAGTTCGAGACACTGACCCAGACCGCTCACGCGGCCTGACTCCACCTACCGAACCGAGTCAACCGAACCCTGGGCAGTCCCTACTATCGGCTCCCGGCGGCTCAGCTTGGCACAGAGTTGGGTAGCCGAGGGCATCTCGGCGTCGGCTACCCAACCCTGATGTGGTATCGCTGTGCGGTGTTGCCTCGCTGCTAGGGCAGGCAGCCGTTCGGGCCGTTCAGCACGCCGTAGTTGTACGCGTCCACGCGCTGGCTGGTGTCGCCGTGGCTATCAGGGTCGGTCCACGGCGTCTCGTCCGCGAGTGCGTCCAGAGTGTCGAAGAGCTCCTGATCGTCGCCTGCGTCCCACAGCATGGATCCGTCCGCGGTGGCGCCGGCGAGCGCGGCTCCGGCAAGGCAATCAGCCTGCAACTCATCCGCCACTGCCTGATATGGCAGGTCGAGCCGCGCCTGCACGGCGTGTCCCCACTCGTGAGCGACCACGAGCCAGATGAATGAGTCCCCCACGTCTTGATTGTTGAGGAGGTTGTAGTCCGCGATGATGTAATCTCCTTCGCCGCAGTACCAGGCGTTCAGCGGCGGAAGGTCCTCCTGGCCGCACGTCAGCTGCTCGACATTGCTGTCGTAGAGGCCGGGAACTCCGATCGACGACCCGGGCAGCAGTTCAGGTGACGTGTAGGAGCCAGTGAAGTAGTCGGTCCAGTGGTCGGCCCAATACTGGTTCACCACCGCGGCGGCGTCTGTGAACTCCTGATCCGGAGACGCGTCACTCGGGCCGGGAAGCTCCTGAGCAAGCGCAGGTCCTGCCGACATGGCCAGGACCGTGGCGGCGCCGACGGCCGCCCCGGCCTTCACCGCGAATCCCTTCAGCCGGAAGCTGGTGATGGACATGGGTTCCTCCTCGGGTAGATGCTGACTTACTGTCTGAGTTGAGACGCAAATGCCCTTCAGCGGACCAGGAAGGGACTCACTGCCGACTTGCTTCAGATCTACGCAGGTACGAGACGCAAGAACTATCACTGATGCAGCAGAAGCTGAACCGCGCAGGAGCTGATCGGAGTCGCACCACCCCGTGCTCGGTGATCGCCCGATTCCGGCTCCTGTAGCTGACGAACACCGACGCCATCGACCCCTCTCCCTCACCGGCTCGTTGTCGCGGTCGCCTCGATGTGGCGGCGAGGCAGTCCCGACGGAGCGATCAGCTCACTCACTCATAGGAGGCACTCAGCGAGGCTCCAGATACACGCCGTCGCTGGCGGTCCTCAACTCGCCGAGGCAGGTCAGCGGTCACTGAGGTTTTCTCACCAGCCATGACCGCCTGATTGGCGTCGCTGCAGGTCGTCGCCGGGGTTCATGAAGAGGGCGCGGGCTCTCGAGGTGAAGATCGACTCGCCAAAGACCGATCTCCTCTCCCCGGGAGCCCGCTGTGTCTCATCGTGCCCGCCTCGATGTGTCCGCACCGGTGTTGAAGGCGGTGACCGGGTGGGTCGCCCGGCGCCGCCGCCGGCCGGGATCGCGGCCCGGTCAGCGGCGGGGTGCTCGCGGGCGTCACCGGCGAGGCTCGACCCTTTGCTGCCCGCCGTGTCTGTCGTGGCCTCCGCAATGAGTGCCCGCCGGTGACGTCCGTCGGGGTTCGGGCGGTTGACGCTTGATAGGAGCGTGGGGCCGCGGCGGCCCGCAGGTGCATGCGCTGCGCCCGGACACCGGCGATCCGCGAACTCGTTGCGACGCGGAAGGAGCCGGTGTGCTCGCCGGAATCGACACCCATGAAGACACCCTCGCCGTCGCCGTCATAGACGACGCCGGGCGCCCGGTGGTGGTCACCGAGGTGGCCAACACCGAGGCCGGCTTCACCACCCTCGAGCAGCTGCTCACCGAGCACGCGGTGACCCGGGTGGGCATCGAGGGCTCGGGCAACTACGGCCGCGGCGCCGCCGTGCACCTGGTGCTCACCGGCGGGAGCGAGGTGGTCGAGGTGCCGCCTTCGCTGACCAGCTGGGAGCGCTCCGGTCGGCCGGGGGCGGGCAAGACCGACCCGGTCGATGCGGTCGCCATCGCCCGGATCACCGCCCGCGAACCCGGCCTGCCGGCGGTGCGCCTCGCGGTCGGTCAGGCCGCGGATCTGCGGGCGCTGGCTGACTACCGCGCCCAGCTGGTCGCTGAGCGCACCGCGCTGGCCAACCGCACCCACACCGAGCTGCACGGCTTGGTGCCCGGCTACCAGGCCCAGATCCCCCGGCTGACCGCGCCGACCTTCATCGCCGCGGCCAAGGGCCTGCTCGCCGACCAGACGAGCGTGCGGGCCCTGCTGACCCGCCGCCGGCTGATTCGCCTGGCCGAGCTGACCGCTGAGATCGGCGAGGTCGTCGGCCTCATCACCGCCGCGGTGGCCGAGGTCGACACCGGCCTGACCGGCCTCTACGGCCTGGGCCCGGTCGGTGCGGCCACCATCCTGGGCGAGGTCGCCGACGTTCGCCGCTACCGCTCCCGGCACGCGTTCGCCGCCGCCAATGGCACCGCCCCGCTGCCGGCCTCTTCCGGGCGCACCACGAGGCGTCGGCTCAACCGCTCGGGCAACCGCACGCTCAATCGGGTGCTCTACACCATGGCGATCACCCAGATCCGCGCCGACACCGAAGGCCGCGCCTACTACCTGCGCAAACGCGCCGAAGGCAAGACCGGACGGGAAGCCCTGCGCTGCCTGAAACGACAGCTCCCCGACGTGGTCTACGAGACGCTGCACGAAGACCTCGCCGCCGGACGCGCACCGGCCGCGGCAGGACGGTGAGTGCGGCAGCGGCAAACGGGACGCGTCTTCACGGCCGAAGCCAGCTGCGCGACAGGCTTCCAGTCCCAGGCCTGCTCTTCGCTACGGCCAGTCCACCGCACCCACCGCCAGCCGAAACGCTACCGCCGAGCCCTTGCACATAGGAGGCCACTGATGACGGCGTATCTGGCGGTATCAGGATGCCTCCTGAGGTCCAACCGCACTCCCCCGGACTCACGAAAGCGCAGCTCAGGGCACTAGGGCGCATCTAGATGCTTAGCCTTGGCTAGGAGTTCAGGTCCCCCCTCGGACACCGTGGTGGACCCCCACGGCTCTCGAGCCGGTGGGGCTCACCCTTTGTGTGTCGGCACGTCCCGCTTGATGTCCGAAGACCACATCAGCCGGTCTCGGTCTCGGTCTCGTCTCGGTCGTCCTCGACCGCTCCGCGTCCGGTGGGGCACTGGGTGCACCGGTTCTCATGGGGCGACCCGATCGCTGTCACGAACCCGTCGCCAGTCCCCGCCGGAGCTCGTCGAGGGCCTGAGCGAGGCCCACCCGCGGAGCCCAGCCCCACCTCCGCGCGCGGTCGGTGCGCAGTTGCCCCGTCCAGACCGGCTCGTCGGTCCACTCGGGCGCGACGCCCAGCGCGTCGGTCACGGTCCCCAGGTAGTCCCGCCACGTCGCAGGCTCGCCCGCGACGATGACCGCAGTCGTGCCGCCGGCCACAGGGCCATGCTCCGGGTCGTCGACGGTCGCGACGGCGCCCGTGGCGACGTCCGCGACGAGAGCCGCCAGATCGTCGACGTGCACCCAGGCCCAGGTCTTCGCCGGGTTCGCCCGGCGCTCACCCTCGCGGACCTCCTGCGGTCGCAGCGTGTTCCAGACCGACGTGTCGCCGGCGCCCATGATCGCCGGTGGGCGGACCAGCACGGTCGTGAGTCCGCCGACGTGGGCCAGGGCGGCGTCGGTGGCGTTCTTGGTGTCGGGGTAGTCGCCGCTGCCCTCGGGCAGCAGGGCACCGTCCTCGGCCACGTCGCCGACGCCGGCCGAGCGGTCGTAGACCCCGGCCGTGGACACGTGCACGAGCCGGGCGACGCCGGCGTCCCGGGCAGCCCGAGCGAGGACCGGCGTGCCCTCGACGGCCACCCGGTGCTGCACCTCCCGGGGCGAGCCCATCGGGTGGACCGTGGTGACCACCGCGTCGGCGCCCTGGGTCACCGCGCGGGCGAGGCCCTCGTCGGCGAAGTCGCCGACGTGCTCGGTGACTGCGCCGAGTGCAGGGGCGCTGCCGGCGCGGCGGACGACGGCGCGCACCTGCGCCGACCGCTCGACGAGCGCCCGGCACACCGCGGCGCCCACCAGTCCGTTCGCACCGGTCACCACGACGACGGGAGAGGGGGCGACCACGTGGTCCACAGTGCCAGCGACCGCCCCATGGCGCCCGCTGCCGGGCACCTCGTCACAGCGTCGGGACGCCCCGGACCGCCCGGCACCACCTCGACGGCCGGGGTGCGCCGGCGTCATCCGATGACGTGACGGGAGGACTCCGCGCCCCTCAGTCCCGGGTCGTCCGAGCACGCCGACGCCGGGCCAGCCACCACGCGAGTGCGTAGCCGACTCCGGCCAGGCCTGCGGCCGGCGCCCACAGCCAGCGAGACGTGATCGCACCGAGGCAGTTCCCCAGCACCGTGCGCTGTTCGTCCTGAGCCGCGCGCGACAGGGCCTCCGAGGCGGTGCCTTCGGCATCTCCCCGGGAGACGGCCACGTCGGCGCCGCGCTGCCGGGTCTCATCGATCTCCAGGGCTCCGGCCGCCACCGCAGCACTGGCGCGGCAGGTGCGCCCGGCCTCGGTCGTCGCGGCGATGAAGGTCTGGAGGACGGGGGCGAGGACGAGCGTGGCCGCGAGCGCGGCCACCGCCGAGACCGCGGCGAGCTCGGCTCGTACACGGGGGGTGAGGACCCCGCCGCCGGGCAGGCGGAAGAACGCCGCCAGGACCAGGAGCAGGGCGACCCCGGTGGCCGCAGCCAGCCAGTCCCACTCGCCCTGGCCCCCGAAGCTGAGCGCGACGACCGCAGCCAGGGCCGTGCCGAGGAGCGCCGCCCGATCGACGTCTCGGTCCATCCCACGGAGGTCCGCACCGCTGACGGTGCCCGAGGTCCGCCCGCGACCCCTCACCGGACGGCGCCAGTGTGCGAGGACCGGGCATCGGGGAAGGGGCGGTCTTCCGTCCCTCTTCCGGGCACCAGGAAGTGGACCACGGCCCGTACCTCCGTCCGGTCAGGGTGTGCGCGGTCACGGCTCGGGGGCCCGGCGGCGGCCGTGACCGCCACCGGTTGCTCCGCCGGGGTCTCGGCGAGCCGCTATCGGGACATCTCAGCGGAGCGGTGCCCGTCCGGGAAGCGGGCACGGGCCCGCGGCCGAGATCGCGATCCCGGCGGGTACCGGACGTCGGAGAGGACTCGAGCGTGCCGGGACTGCCCCCGGTTCGGTCGACACTCTGGTCCGCCCCGTCCCCGTCCTCGATGGCGTCGACCCAGCACGCTGAGGACGCGCGACCGCGGTGGTCGCCCACGCCGCCTGGCGCACGACCGCGGACGCTCGACGGGCCGATGGGATGGGGCAAGACTCCGCTCATGACCACTGACACGGACGTGGCGAGCTTCATCGCGGCGGTGCCCAAGTGCGAGCTGCACCTGCACATCGAGGGCACGCTGGAGGGGGAGCTGGTGTTCGAGCTCGCCCGGCGCAACGGCATCGACCTGCCCTACGCCGACGCCGACCAGATGAAGCGGGAGAGCCCCTTCCACGATCTGGCCAGCTTCCTGGTCGGCTACTACCGCAACATGCAGGTGCTGGTCACCGAGCGGGACTTCTACGACCTGGCGACCGCCTACTTCACCAGGGCCACCGCCCAGAACGTGCGGTACGCCGAGATCTTCTTCGATCCCCAGGCGCACACGTCGCGCGGCGTGGAGTTCGGCACCGTCCTGCGGGGGTTGCGCCGGGCCGTCGTCGACGCGCGCCGCACGCTCGACCTGCACGTCTCGCTGATCATGTGCTTCCTGCGGGACTTCCCCGCCGAGTACGCGATGGCCACCCTGATGGAGTCGCTGCCCTACAGGGAGTGGATCGTGGGGGTCGGGCTCGACTCCGACGAGCGCGGCAACCCACCGGTCAAGTTCGAGAAGGTCTTCGCCCGGGCCCGCGCGGAGGGCTACCTGCTCACCATGCACTGCGACGTGGACCAGCCGGGCACGCTCGACCACATCCGCCAGGCACTGGACGTCATCGGGGTCGACCGGATCGACCACGGCGTGAACGTCCTCGAAGATCCCGCCCTCCTCGCGGAGGTCGTCCAGCGCGGCATCGGGCTGACCGTCTGCCCCATCTCCAACGGCTTCGTCCGCGGCTCCGCCTGGGAGGGCGCGACCAAGCGACTGCTCGACACCGGCGTGCTGGTGAGCGTGAACTCCGACGACCCTGCGTACTTCGACGGCTACCTCACCGACTGCTTCCTGCGGGTGCACCGGGAGACACCGTTGAGCATCGCCGAGGTCCGCACCCTGGCCCGCAACGCCTTCGAGACCGCCTGGCTGCCGACGACGCTGCGGACCCGGTTCCTCGATGAGGTGGACGACGCCGCTCCTCGCTGAGCTCTCCACATGGCCGCTGGCCACCCGGCGGACCAGCCGATCCCCGGCGTCGGCTCGGCGAGCTCCTGCGCGCCCGCCCGGTACGGGGCCCACGGATGATGGGCTCCGTTGCCGCGGCTGGGGCGCTCGGTCGAACCGGCCGTGGCCGTCACGCTGGCAGGCCGTCCTGATCCCCTTCACCGAGGTTCTCTGCGGTTCCGTCAGCCTCTCGAGCTGCAGGTCCGACAGTGCCGGACTCCCGGCTGGCATCCTCGATGAGTCGCCAACGGACGGGAGACCCACATGACCAGCGGCTTCAACCTCCCGAAGCCGGAGTTCGACATCGAGGCGACCGTCGAGCGTGCGATGGCGCTGATCAACCGGACTCTGCAACCCTCCCTCGAGGAGGCCCAGAAGGTCGTCGACAAGGTCCGTGCGGGCAAGCCCCTGGTCGCGCCGGGAGACCTGGTCAACCAGGTGACGCGCGGAAACCGGATCAGGGCGGCGCGAGCGGTCTCCTACTCGCTGCCGTCGATCCTGCCGGGTTATGGAACGGCGATCTCGGCTGCCGCGCTCCCGGTCGCGCTGCGGGAGGTCCTGAAGGAGGCTGTGAGTGCGGCGATCAAGGTCGGACTGCTCCACGACAGGGACCTCACCGACCCCGAGCTCACCCGCATCGCCGTCCTGCTGGTCCTCACGGAGGGAGCGGTCAAGCTCGACAAGACCGGGAGGATCCGTCCCGATGCCGTCCTGGGACCCCACGCGTCGCTGCTGGGAGAGGCCGCCGCCTACGACGCCCTGGCGGCCCTGACGGCAGAGGAGCGCCAGGAGATCGCTGCCTCGGAGTCGGAGATCCTCCGGGCATGGGCGCTGGCGGTCGGCCCGCCACTCCTGGCCGGGCTGTTGCCCTTCGGCGTCGGGCCCATGGCCGCCGCGAACTACATGCAGTACGTCCTGAAGGGCACGATCACGGCCGCCACCAGGGTCTTCGGGCCCGCTGCACCTGTGGCGGTGACCGTCGAGGCGATCCCCGAACGTGAGGTCCAGCAGGACGGTCACGAGCCCTGAGCCGGCCACCCGACCGGGCCGGCCGCCTCGACCAGCATCGCGGCCGGCCACGTGTCGGCGTGCCGGGCGCCGACCGGAGTGCGCTGCCCGGCAGCGCTGTCAGTCGTCGACCAGGACGCCGTCGGGCGTCCGGTAGACACCGACCGAGTCGGGGACGTCGCCCTCGCAGACCGGGATGCCGTCCACGCCCATGTCGCAACTGAAGGGCGGGTAGTCGACCTCGTCGTCCGCGGGCGCCTGACTCGCCGGGTCGATCCGGAACGCCACCAGGACCTCCCCGTCCGGGTCGACGTAGGAGATCAGCACCTCGCCCTCCGGGACGTCGAAGGCGATCCCGTCCTCCACCGGACGACCGATCGCGCCGTCCCCGGGGTCGACGGTGGGACCCTCCGCGGTCTGCGCCCGGAAGCGCTGCGGGTCCACGGTGACGTCGCCGTCGGCGGAGGTGACGGCGACGTCGGCGATGAGCTGGGAACTGTCCGCCCGAACGGTGCGGCGGACCCCGTCGAGGGTGATGGTGGCCGCCCTGCCGACCTGGTCGGTGAACGCCACGGTGTCCCCCACGCCCGCGACGGGCGCCGGCGTGCTGGTGCTGGCGGCGACCTCGCCGAGGGCGGCGCCGTCGCCCCCCGAACCGCAACCGGCGAGCACGGTGAGGCAGGCAGCGAGCGGAACGGTGCGGCGCATGGCGATCCCCCGAACGGCTGTCCTCCCACGCTAGCGCCGGACCGGGCCCCGGTGGCGGCTCCCGGCGCGGCAGTCCCGTGAGGGCCGGCGTGTCGCCGGATCTCCGCGGCGGGGGCCGACCGCTGCCCGCCGTCCCGACGACGCGGCGACGATGCGCTCGTCCGGGTCGCGCGCATCTCGCACCTCGCCGACGTCCACGGCTGACGCACGCATCGGCGCGGCGATCCACCCGCGACCGGACGCCGTGTGCGCATCCGGCCGATCACCCCGCGAACACACGTGGAACCCCCACGGTCGCCGACCGTGGGAGTTCTCCCGTTCCTGCTCTCGCCGCGTCCCGGTGCCGAGGGGGCGGTCGACGCGACGGGCCGTCACGGCCGCGAACCGCACACCCCGACCACCCACGAGGTCGACAACCCGCTCCGGCGTCGCTGCCGGGGAGCGGCCCCGTCCCACTGGTGGCCGACGAGCCGCTCAGGCCGACACGAAGGGCTCACTCCTCTCCGCACGGGGACCGGGAACGGTGTCGATCCCCTCCATGGACTTGTCGAAGTCCACCGCCCGGTTGTCCATGAGGGCCCGCGGATCGAATGACGAGTGCGCCATCACGCCGTGGATGCGTCGACGCTGCATACCGAAGTTCCCCGCGTCGTAGAGCGGCAGGACGGAGGCTTCGCGCAGGTAGCGCTCGAACAGGTGTCTGCGGTCCACGGAGTTCACCCCCACGACCTGCATGCACTTGTAGACGCAGTCGAAGAGCATCTCCGTACAGAGCACCTTGTTCATGGCACCGATGAGTTCGCCGTGGTAATCGTGCTCGTCGATGTAGTGCGCACCCTTCCAGCAGAAGTACCGAGCTGCCTCGATCTTCGTCGCGACGTCACCGAGGACGTATCCGGGATACTGGTACTCGATGATGGGCTGCGGTCCGCCGGCGGTGTAGGTCTTCGCCCATTCCAGAGCCGCCTCGTAGGCTGCACGGGCCACGCCGACGGCAGCGATGCCGGCGACCGGCCCCGACCAGGCGAAGTTGCGGTTGATGAGCAGGTCACCGTTGCCGCGCGTCCCCTCGATGAGGTTGGCCGCAGGAACCCGCGCGTCGTCGAAGACGATCTCGCAGTTGGGGGCGAGCCGCTGTCCCGACGTGCTGATGGAGGAGTACGTCACACCGGGCGTCCCGCGTTCCACGATGAGCGCCGACAGGCCTCGGGTGCCATCGGCCTCGCGATCGGTGCGGACGACGACCAGGTTGAGGTCGGCTCCCCGGTTGTCCCAGCCGCCGACGTTGCAGGGCCAGTACTTCCGGCCGTTCACCACGTACTCGTCGCCGTCGAGCGTCGCGGTCACCGACATGCCCGCGCCGTTGACCGCAGGGGCGTCGAAGTTGGCCGTCCCCCCGGGCGAGCCGGGCGGCTCACTGGCCGCATAGCCGACGATGAACTCGCCCGAGGTGTCCGAGGTGGCCCGGGAGATGAAGCGTTCCTTCTGCTCCTCGGTGCCGTAGTACCACACCGGCATGAGACCCAGCCCGTTGACCAGGATGGTCGTCGCGAAGCCGGGATCGACCGCGCAGATCTCCTCGGCGGCGATGACGAAGTCCACATTGGACAGGCCGCCGCCACCGTACTGCTTCGGCAGCATCGAGAACGCGATGCCCCGCTTCACCGCCTCCTGGTAGGCCGGTCTCGTGAGGTTGAAGGCGCGCAGGGGGTCGGGTTCATCGTCGGCTTCCCGGACCACGGGCCGGAGGACGTTCTGCGCGAAGTCCCGTGCCGCCTCCTGGAGGACTCTCTGCTGCGGCGTGAGCGTGAAGTCGATGGTCACGACGACCTCCCCCTGAACGGGTTGCGTCGGCGAGGGAGCCACTACGACCGATCTGCGTCGGAGTTCCGCGTCCCTCGCCTCGGGTCCGAGCGGACCCGGTCCACTGTCCTCACGGCCGGTGACGTTGTGAAGGGGGCCTGGCACCGGCGGGCCACGGCCGCCAGCCCGGTGCACCCGAGGCGGGATGGAGCAGGACTCCCGCCGTCACCGGCTGGCCGGTCACGGCCTGCGACGAGCGGGTGCGAGGTCGACACCGCCCAGGTCTCCCGGGCCGACCCGGGTGTCTCCGCCCTGCTACGGCCGGGAGGACGCCCGCGTGTCGTCCTGCCGGTCCGCGGCGACCCACGGCTTGGCGCTGCCGCTGCCCGACATCCGGAAGTCGGGGTCGTGCTTGCGGATCTCGCGTCGCGCGATCGTCATCTTGTGCACCTCGTCCGGCCCGTCGGCGATGCGGAGCGTGCGCTGGTGGGCGTACATCTCGGCCAGGGGCGTGAACTGCGTGACGCCGGCCGCGCCGTGCACCTGGATCGCGCGGTCGATGACCTTCAGCACGATGTTGGGCACGGCGACCTTGATCCCGGAGATCTCGGTCGCGGCGGCCTTGTTGCCGACGGTGTCCATGAGGTGCGCGGTGTGCAGTACGTACCGGCGCGCCATGTCGATCTCGATGCGGGACTCGGCGATCCAGTCCTGCACGACGCCCTTGTGCGCGACGAGCGTCCCGAACGTCTCGCGCTGCAGCGCCCGCTGCACCATGAGGCCGAGGGCGCGCTCCGCGGCGCCGATCGATCGCATGCAGTGGTGGATCCGGCCGGGCCCCAGCCGGGCCTGCGAGATGGCGAAGCCGCTGCCCTCCTGCCCGAGCAGGTTGCCCGCCGGTACGCGCACGTCCGCGAAGACGACCTCGGGGTGCCCGCCACGATCGGCGTAGCCGAACACGGTCGGGCTGCGGCCGAACGAGATGCCGGGGGTGTCCTTGGGCACCACGATCATCGACTGCTGGGTGTGCCGTGGTGCCTGCGGATCCGTCTTGCCCATGACGACGAGCACCCGGCACCGCTCGCCCAGCGCGCCCGAGCTGAACCACTTGCGGCCGTCGAGGACGTACTCGTCGCCGTCCCGCTCGATGCGCAGGCTGATGTTCGTCGCGTCGGACGACGCCGAGTCGGGCTCGGTCATGCAGAACGCGGAGCGGATCTCGCCCTCCAGCAGCGGCAGCAGCCACCGCTGCTTGACCTCCTCCGATCCGTAGAGGTTCAGGACCTCCATGTTGCCGGTGTCGGGCGCGTTGCAGTTGAGCGCCTCGGAGGCGAAGCCGACCTTGCCGAGCTCCTCGGAGATCGGCGCGTAGTCCAGGTTCGACAGCTTCGTGCCGGGGTGGTCCGGCGCGAGGTGCGGCAGGAACAGGTTCCACAGCCCACGCTCCCGTGCGGCCGCCTTGAGCTTGTCCATGATCGGCGGGTAGCCGGCCGGCCCCACCTGCTCGAGCTGCTCGTGGTACTCCCGCTCGTTCGGGTAGACGTGGTCGGCCATGAACCGCTGGACCTCGGCCAGGGCCGCCTCGCCCTGCTCGCTGAACTGCATGATCTCCCTCTCCCTGGCTGCTGGGTCCGCTGCGCCGCGCACCGCGTCGGCGCATCCCCGGTCGGTCCTCCGGGGCGGGACCGGCTCGAGGACCCCGCCGCCCAGGTGGCGTGGCAGACGGCGGCTGCGTGACCGCCGTCACGCGAGGAGACCATGGTGACGCCCGCCCCCACCCGACTCCAACAGGCGCGGCTCCGGGTGGACGGCGCCGACGAGCCGTCGAGTCCGCCGTCGTTCACCGGGTCCGCGAGCGGAGCCGGTGCGGCACCGGTGTCCTACTGGGCGACCGTGGCCGCCACCACGGGCGCGGCCGGCGAGTCGTCTGACTGCGTGGCGGGCGGCTGTGCGGGCGCCGGCATCATCGGGCCGTCGCCGGCGGGATCGAGCACGTCGTGCTCGAACCACTCGTAGCGGCCGGAGAGCACCTGCTGTGCGGCCGCGTACTGGGCCTCGTCGTCGTTGGCCCACAGCTCCGTGAAGAGCCGGTCGGCACGACGGCGGGCCTGGCCGCAGAACAGGTCGGCCAGTTCGACGGCCGTCTGCCTGCGGTCGGGGTGCTCGCGGGCGATGGTGTCCGCGTAGACGCACGCGCAGGCCATCGCGTAGAGCTCGGCGCCGATGTCGACGATCCGACCGAGCAGCTGACCCTTCCGCTCGAGGCGGGCCCGGTGGCGGCCCATCGCGTAGAAGGTGCAGCGCGCGAGCTTGCGCGAGTGCCGCTCGACGTAGCGCAGGTGCGTCGCCAGGTCGCCGAACTCCGCGTAGGAGCCGGGACGCTGGCCGGCGCCCGTCGTCAGCGTCGGGAACCACCTGGCGTAGAACGCACCCGCCTTGGCCGCGGCCTTCGCCCGGTTGGCCAGGCCGGGATCGCCGAACAGCACGTCGCCCGCGACCTCCAGGTGCTGGTCGACGGCCTCTCGGGCGATCAGCAGGTGCATGATCTCCGTCGAGCCCTCGAAGATGCGGTTGATGCGCATGTCGCGCAGCATCTGCTCGGCCGGCACCGGTTTCTCGCCGCGCCGGGCGAGCGACTCGGCGGTCTCGAAGGCGCGGCCCCCGCGGATCTGGACCATCTCGTCGACGGCGGTCCAGCCGAGCTCGGACCCGTAGAGCTTCGCGAGCGCGGCCTCGATGCGGATGTCGTTCCGCTTGTCGTCGGCCAGGCGGCTCGACACGTCGAGCACCGCCTCGAGGCCGAACGCCGTGCCCGCCAGCCAGGCGAGCTTCTGCGCGATCGGGTCGTGCCGCCCGATGGGCTTGCCCCACTGCCTGCGCTCGGCCGCCCACTCGCGCGCGATCTTGAGCGAGTACTTGACCGCCGACAGGCAGAACGCCGGCAGCGACAGGCGGCCGGTGTTCAGTGTGGTGAGCGCGATCCGCAGGCCCCTGCCCTCACCACCGATGACGTCCGAGTTCGGGACGAAGACGTCGTCGAAGCGCGTCACCGAGTTCTCGATGCCCTTGAGCCCCATGAACTCGTTGCGGTGCTCGACCGTGATGCCCCCGCGGTCGCACGGGCAGATGAAGGCGGTGATGCCGCCCCGGTGGCCGTCGGACTCCGGGACGACGGCCATGACCACCACCACGTCGGCGATCGCGCCGTTGGTCGCCCACAGCTTCGTGCCGCTGATCCGGTAACCCGTGCCGTCCTCGGTCGGGACCGCGGTCGTGCTCATGCGCGCCGGGTCCGAGCCCACGTCCGGCTCGGTGAGCAGGAACGCCGAGACGTGGTCCGTGGCGAGCCTGGGCAGCCACGTGCGCTTCTGCTCCTCGGAGCCGAAGAGGCGCAGCGGCTCGGGCAGACCGATCGACTGGTGCGCGGACAGCAGCGTCGAGATCGACGAGTGCCACGTGCCGGCCATGGCCAGCGCCTTGTTGTAGTGGACCTGACTGAGCCCGAGCCCGCCGTACTCCTCGGGGATCTTCATGCCGAGGGCGCCCAGGTCCGCGAGGCCGTGGACGACCTCCTCGGGGATCTTCGCCTCGCGCTCGATCCGGCGCCGGTCGACGTGTTCCACGAGGAAGGCGCGGAGGCGTTCGAGGAACGCCTCGCCCTTCTCGACCGCGGCCGGATCGAGCTCCGGCTGGGGGTGGACCAGGTCGAGGCGGAAGTTGCCGAGGAAGAGCTCCTTGCCGAACGACGGCTGGGTCCACTCGGTCTCGCGGCTGGCCTCGGCGACCTGCTTCGACTGTTCGTACGACGGGTTCGACGCCATGGACCAGCATCACCCCCGTCGCTCCGCCAGACAACGCACCTCGGTGCCGAGGGGCCGGTGTCGCCGGTGGCAGACCGTGAGGGCGCTGGCCCGTTCGACCTCCGGAGCCTCGGATCAGGACTGCGCCCGGCGAGCTGCGGGGCTGCCCGGTCCCGACGTTGCGTAGACGACCTGCCCGGCACCGGCCCCCTCGATCCGTGAGCGTGCGTGTCCGCCGGTCGGCCGATGCGACCCGCTCCTCGACCGGCCACCGTGACCAGCTCGGCCGAGCTCCCGGTCGGCCGGGGTACGGCTCAGCTCCGGCTCAGGTCGGACCAGCCGGCGAGCCCGCGGGCGGCTGCGGCGACGCCGACAGCGCGTCGGTCAGCAACGCGACGAGTGCCTCGAGCTGCACGTCCGCCGACGACGAGACCTCCTCGTCCGACCCGTCGAGCGCCCGGGCGGCGAGCCCCGCCTTGCTGTCGATCAGCTCGGCGATCCGGGCGTCGATGGTCTGCGCGGCGATGATGCGCCAGGCGGTGACCGGCTCGGTCTGACCGATGCGATGGCTCCGGTCGATGGCCTGGGTCTGCTCCGCGTCGGTCCAGGAGAGCTCGGCCAGCACGATGTTCGAGGCGACCTGCAGGTTGAGCCCCACCCCCGCCGCGGTCAGGGAGCACACCGCGACGGCGACGTCGGGGTCCTTCACGAACGCGTCGATGTTCCTCTGCCGCGACGTCGGCGTCTGGTCGCCACGGATCGACGAGAACCGGACCCCCTGCCGGGCGAACGTCTCCTCGGCGGCGTCCATCACGTCGACGTGCTTGGCGAAGAAGACCACCTTGCCGGCGCTGCGCGCGAGCTGTGCCGCGTAGTCGGCGGCGAGACCGGCCTTCGCCTGCCCGATGCGCCGCATCATGCTGAAGACGTTCTCGCCGGCCTCCCCCGTGGTCGCGTCCTTCAGCTCC
The DNA here is from genome assembly GCF_041018925.1 of Geodermatophilus maliterrae. Lineage (NCBI taxonomy): Bacteria > Bacillati > Actinomycetota > Actinomycetes > Geodermatophilales > Geodermatophilaceae > Geodermatophilus > Geodermatophilus maliterrae. The sequence goes on along the minus strand of NZ_JBFNXQ010000020.1, from coordinate 6,530 downwards.
CACCGCGCCACCCGGCGCACGAGGTCGTGGTCGATGCCCTCGACGACGCCGTCGGACGCGCGGGCCGCGAGCGCGGTCTCGTAGCGCGCCACCATCCGGCGGGCGAGGTCGCGCTCGGCCGCCCGGATCGACCGGCCGGCCGGCCCGTCCAGCTCGACGGGGAGGTCGGCGATGCGGCGGGCGGGGATGTCGGCGGCCACGTCGACCTTGCGGCGCCGGACGATGCCCAGGTCGATCACACACCGGCGGGCGGCGGCGTAGAACCCGGGGTCGGCGGGGGTCAGGCCGGTCTCCTCGAGCGCCTCCATCAGCTCGTCGAGCGGCTTGGTCTCGTCGATCCAGCCGAGGAACTGCCAGATGGCCCGGAAGTCCTCGATGTCGTTGATGAGCGGGGTGCCGGTGAGGGCCATCAGCAGCGGCCGCGCGGTGCGGGTCCGGATCCGCTGGGAGAGCTCCAGGACGTGCTGCGAGCGCTGGGAGGTCCTGTTCTTGATGAAGTGCGCCTCGTCGACGACCATCCCGCGGAAGCCGAAGTCGCCGAGCCACCCGACGTGGCGGTCCAGCACCTCGTAGTTGACGACGACGATGTCGGCGAAGCCGTCGATGGTGTCGCCGTTGCCGTGGATCACGGTGGCCGGGCGGTGCGGGGTCCAGAGACCGGCCTCGCGTGCCCAGTTGGTCTTGACGACGTTCGGCACCACCACGAGCAGCGGGTAGGCGTTCGCCGCCTCCGCGGCGAGCAGCGCCTGGGCCGTCTTGCCCAGGCCGGGCTCGTCGGCGAGCAGGAAGGTCCGACGGCCGGCAGCGGCCGCGGCGACGAGCTGTGCCTGGTGCGGCATCAGCTGCCGGCCCTCGGGCGCGCGCAGCGAGGACGGCGCGGGCAGGGCCGTGCACGCCGAGTCCCCGGCACCGGCGCGCTCGAACGAGCTGAGCAGCGGACCGAGCAGCTCCCAACCGGCCAGCCGGTGGGGACGCGAGGTGCGCTGCGGAGCGGCTGAGAAGTCGGGCGCGAGGAAGGGGTTGGCCAGCTGCCGCGAGACGACCGACTGCGGCACGACCCGGCGTTCGCTCGCGGCGGGGGCGGCCACGGGCTCCGCCGGAGGAGCCTCCTCCGGGAGCGGCTCGGCCTCGGCGGCCGGCAGCATGTCCCGCGCCAGCGACCGGGCGGCGTCGGAGACGACGGCGTCCTCGGCGAGGAGCGTGAGGAGCGCGGGGGCGCGGACAGCGGTCTTCGCGAGGATCGTCGCGATCCCGTCCAGGCGCTTGAGCTGCTCGGCCCGGTGGGTGGGGCTGCTGTTCTCCTCCGCCAGGATCCGGGCGTGCTGCTGGCGCACCAGCAGGGCGACGGCCTGGAACTCCGTGCGCACCGCAGGTGTCACGCGGCCGCGCCGGGCGGCTGCCTCGAGTTCACGGACGGCGCGGGCGAGCACCGAGATGACGTCGCCGCGGTCGCGGACGCGTCGCTGGTCCCGCGGGGCGGGGCGGCGAGCGCCCGTCTGGCGCTGGCCGGGTCGAGCCACGGACTCCTCCTCTGGATGCCGCGGCGCGGTGGCCGCGGCAGCATGCCGCACGATCCCGCGGACAGGACGTCCCGAGACCAGAGCCGGAGAGCACCGAACGGCCTCCGGATCTCCGGTGGATCGACACCGCGGGGTCCGGCAGTCCGCCACGGTGAGGATCCGGAGCCGCCGGTCGACGGCCGGAGCGGCCTCGGCACGGGGGACATTCGTCATCAGGCGAGCGACTGCGGTCTCGTGGTCGGTGTGCTGCTCATGGTAACGCCTGCCGGCGCGCACGATTCCCGGCACGCTGCGCTCCGCGGGGACGGGTCCGGTGGCAGTCCCTCGGAGGATCCCGGTGCCGCTCCGGGCCCAGGACCTGCGCACGACCACGTCGCCCGCTGGAACAGCACCCGCCCGTACGGTGCTGGAGCTGCCGTGATCGACGCGGAACCCCGGCTCTCCCTCCTGGACCGGTCCCGCACCCGGGTCGGCGAACCCGATGCCGCGGCGCTCGGCGGCACCGCCGAGCGCGCGGTCCGCGCCGAACGGCTCGGGTTCGACCGGTTCTGGGTCGCTGAGCACCACGGGGTGCCCGGAGTGGCCGGGGCGGCCCCGGCCGTGCTGCTGGCCGCCATCGCCGGCCGGACGACGACCATCCGGCTCGGCTCGGCCGGCGTGATGCTGCCGCACCACCAGCCGCTCGTGGTGGCCGAGCAGTTCGCCACGCTGTCCGCCTTCGCACCCGGCCGCGTCGACCTGGGGCTGGGTCGCTCCCCCGGCTTCACCCCGCCGGTGCGCCGGGCGCTGCGGGAGACCGACCGGGACTTCACCGCCGACCTCGACGAGCTCCGCCGGTTCCTGACCGGGACGGCGGAGGTGACCGTGCACCCGCAGCCGGCCGCGGCCGTGCCGCTGCACGTGCTGGCCACGGGGCGCGGCCTGCAGGTCGCGGCCGAGCTGGGGCTGCCGGTGGTCGTCGGCGGCCCGCTGCTGGGTGTGGGCGGCGACCCGGAGCCCGGGCTGGCGGCGCTGGCCGGCTACCGGCGCGCCTTCCGGCCCTCCGCGCAGCAGCCCGGGCCGCGGGTGGCGATCAGCCTCGACGTCCTGGTCGCCGACACCGCCGCGGAGGCTGCCGACCTGCTCCTGCCCGAGGCGTGGGCCATGGCCCTGGCCCGCACCACCGGGACCTTCCCGGCGCTGCAGCCGGTGGCCGCCATCCGGACCACCCCTCGCACCCCGCGCCAGCAGCAGTACCTCGAACAGACCGCCGCGGCAGCGATCGCCGGCACCCACACCCAGGTGGAGCGCCGGCTCGCCGAGCTGCTCGACCGCACCGGGGCCGCCGAGCTGGTCGCCAGCAGCAGCACCTTCGACCGCACCGCCCTGGCCGCCTCCGATGCGGCACTGACCGCCCTGTTCGGCCGGGCCCGGTCCGCCGGCAGCGCCCCCGCGATGGCCTCTGCCTCCCGGCCGTAGCCGACCGGGCTCCCTGGGCAGGGGGCGGGCCGTGACGGGCGGCTCAGGTCACGCCACCACCCGCGTGGCCGTGTGCGCACCCGGGTCGGCCTCGGCGACGATCCACGCGGTGCGCCCGTGCAGCGGCGGGGTCTTGGTGCCGTCGGTGAACCAGACGACCACTCCCCCGTGCGCCCTGCAGTGCGAGCGCACCTCTCGGACCCGGCTCCCTGGCCTGGTCTTGCTGGGCCGGACGAGGGGGAGCCCGAAGTCGGTCCCGACGACGTCGGTGGTCAGGACCGGTGCACCGGCGGGCAGGTGGGACGTCGACACGGTGACGGTGGTCTCCGGCGGCGGCGCAGCAGGCCTGACCGGGCTCGCCGTACCGCGGTGCACGGCGGCGCTCCGGCTCATACCGCACTCGCAGCGCCAGGCGACGTCGCCGACGGCTCGGGTGAACGGGTGGGCGGACGTGGGGACGGTCGTCATCAGAGCCTCCCTGGGAGTCGGGGCCGACCGGACCGACCGGCCCCGGCCGACCACTGGCGGGCACCGGCGCGGCCGGCGAGCCGGTCACGGTGATTCGAACACGTGTTCGACGGCGCGGCAAGGGGCCTCCACGGCCTCGGTGCGGGCTGCCCTCGTGCAGGGTCCTGCCACGAGCCTGCGGGTGGCGGGGAGCGCGAGGGTCCTTCTTCAGTCCCGCTGGGTGCCGTTCCGCGTGACACGGATCGTCCGCGGACTGCGGGTCCTCCGGGTGGGGACGACCTCACCCAGCTCGACCAGCCGCTCGACCGCCGCTTCCTTGTCCACCTGGGTGCGCAGGCCGCCACCGGACCACTCGCAGTACAGGTCGTCCGCGGGCCCGGACCGGCCCCTCAGCCGTTCCCGTGCGTACTCCTTGTGGCGCTTGGCCTCGTTCTCGGCCGCCCGCCAGGCGTCGTAGTCGTGGACGGCGCCGACGTAGTCCTCGTCGGTGACCGTCAGGCGGGACTGGCGGGAGACCTCGCCCTCGGTCTCGGGGTCCACCGGCGGGCCCCAGCACAGGTCGAGGAACGGACACCAGTCGCACATGGTGTCCACCCCGGGACCGAACCCGTCGCGGGGGACGGCGTCGACCCCCTCGTCCTCGACGGTGGCGTAGACGTCGGTGAGCCACAGGATCGCCTCGGCGGTCAGCGACGGGTCGTGGTCGGCCTCGAAGACGACGTCCTCACCCGAGTCGCGCGACAGGTAGCGGATGCGCAGTCCGTCGACGTCCTGCCCGGTGCCGGCCGGCAGCCGGCGGTCGGCGGTCTGCCCGGTCCGCAGCAGCCAGGCGTAGACCGCGACCTGGAACCAGTGCCGCACCGGGACCCCGCGGGTGAGGACCCGCTCGAACCCGAACCGCGACGTCGTCTTGAGGTCCTCCACGACCGGGGCGTGCCACCAGTCGCAGCGCCCCTTGACCTGCTCCCCCGCGAGGCCGACCTCGGTCAGCCCGCCGTACTGGCGGCGCAGCGCCCGCAGCACCCCGCGGTGCAGCTCGGTGCCCAGGAAGGCCTGCAGCCCGGTGCGGGTGTTGGTCGGACGGCGACGGGCGATCCGGTAGGCGGCCCGGCGGCGGCACTCGCCGAGCTCGGAGGCGCCGATCATCCGCTGGCGGGAGCGGGCCCGGCGGTGGTCGAGGTCGCGGACCGCGGCGGCCAGGCTCGGGGCGGCCCGGCGCTCGGCGGCGCTGGGGCGGGCAGGCAGCACGGCGGTCACCGCGTCTCCCTCGGGTCGGGGGCGGTGGAGCGGGGCCGGGGGCCGGCCCCGCTCCACCGGCGCGGCTCAGGCGACATCCGGGCGGCCGTCGCCCGCGGCCCGCTGCGTGGCGATCACGTCGCGCACCAGTGCGGTCAGCCGCTTGGTCGCCACGTGCTCGGCGGGCCGGCCGAAGCGCTCGCCGATCTGCTCCTCGGTCACGCCCAGGGCCTCCAGGCTGGCCAGCACGCCCCGGCGGGCGGCGTTGAGCCGCCGCTCCTGCGGGTCGTCCGGGGTCGGCGAGGGCTCCAGCAGCGGGTTCGCCGGAGCGGCCTCGCGACCGGTGGACGGACGGGCCGCCGCGGCGGCTGCCAGGGCGGGCCCCACCAGGGCAGCGGGCGTCTGCGGGACGGACGGATCGCCGGCCGCGACCCGGCGCCGTCCGGCGGGGTGGGCCTTCATCGACGCCGCGAGGAGCTCCTCGTGCCGGGCCTGGATCAATTCCGCGACCGTGTACGAACCGCCGGGGGTCGCCACGTCGACCTGCAGCAGCCCGGTGCGGTTGCCCTCGGCCCAGACCTCGCGCAGCTCGTCGTCGCCGCGGGCGTCGCCGATCCGCGCGACCAGGTCGGCGACGTCGGGCTCCCGCCGCCCGCCGGCCCGGGTGCCCGGCCGGCCGGCCGGGGCCTCCTCGGTCCGCTCGTGGTCGAGCAGCCCGCCGCCGTGGAAGGAGACGAGGTCGCGCACGTGCGCGGTGCCCGGGTCGCACTTGAGCGCGTCGAAGACCAGCCACTCCAGCAGCCGACCGGTGGCGGCCGGGTCGGTGACCTCCTTGGCCGGGTCGTCGTTGGGCTTGATGCCCACGTGCACGCTGCGCGCGCCGACGATGAGCGGCCGGCGTCCGCGGCGCAGCCGCACCCACACGCTGGCCGCGTACGGGAACTCCCGGTGGGTCTGCACCGACCAGGTCTTCTGCCCCTCGATCGGGCGGCCGTTGGCGTCGACCTCGGTGACCTCCTTGCCGCGGGCGGTCACGACGACGATGCCGGGGAAGGTGAGCAGCTCGGTCTGCAGCTTGCGCCAGCGGGAGCCGGCGTCGTTCCACAGGTTCTGGCTGATGGTGATCTCGGCGTTGGGGTCGCGCTTGAGCAGCTCGCGGTTGCGGGCCGACTTCGCGGCGCGGTCGCTGGCCCAGTCCTTCAGGCCGTCCCAGATCGCCGAGCCGGTGTCGATGCCGAGCACGACCGGCGGCTCGCCGGCGTCGGCCGCGCGGCGGGCGTGGGCCTTGACCGCCTGGACCGCGGCCAGCACCGCGGCGTACGAGCCGTCGTGCTCGATGATCTGGTAGTTCGCGCCCGGGATGGCGCCGTACTCGTCACCGGCGCCCTCGTTGAGGTCGATCCAGTACAGGGCGCCGATCTTGTCGCTGGTGCTGAACTGGGCCAGCGCCCAGCTCTTGCCCGCCTTCTCCTCGCCCTCGAGGAGGATGCAGGGCCACGGCACGCGGCCGGTGGGCTGACGGGTCTTGAGGCCGGAGACGGCCATGACGGACTCCTTGTCGACACGGGGAAGATGTCGATCCGGAATCTACGGACGGGTACCGACAAATCCGTCGCGACGACGGCGTGTCGACTTGACCGCACGACGAGGGGTCGACCGCCCCCCGAGAACGCGCAGCTCAGGGGGGCGCGGCTGCCCCGGCCGGCGGGTCGACCGTTCGCTGTGGGCGGACACCGACGGCCACGGCCACGTCCGCTCGACGGCCGGGCGGCGTCAGTCCCCGACCCGTCCCGCCGGCCGGCGCGGTCGGCGCGGGCCCGGTGGAGGACGGTCCGCCGCGCAGGCGCC
>NZ_JBFNXQ010000002.1:0-131008 GCF_041018925.1 Geodermatophilus maliterrae | reverse complement strand
GGTCCGCGTATCCCCCACCGGCCATCCCCTCGCTGACACACCCGTCCCGACGACCGATCGTCACACCGCCTGGGGACATCTCCGCGGTCCTCCGCTCGCGCGACGTCGTCAGCGGCCCGTGGGACGGCGCCGGGCGCCCGTCCTGCACGTGACGACGATCGCAGGAGTGTCAGCAGGTCCTCGTAGCCTCCGGGTGCTCACCTGAGCGATGCACCGACGACACGGAGGACCGGATCATGGCCGGCGACACTGTCATCACCGTCATCGGCAACCTGACCAGCGACCCCGAGCTGCGCTTCACGCCCTCGGGAGCGGCGGTTGCCGACTTCACCATCGCCTCCACCCCACGCACCCTGGATCGCCAGACCCAGGAGTGGAAGGACGGCGATGCGCTCTTCCTGCGCTGCAGCTGCTGGCGGCAGATGGCCGAGCACGTCGCGGGATCACTCACCCGCGGCGCGCGGGTCATGGCGCAGGGCCGCCTCAAGCAGCGGTCCTTCGAGACCAAGGAGGGCGAGAAGCGGACCGTCATCGAGCTGGAGGTCGACGAGATCGGCCCGTCGCTGCGCTACGCCACGGCGTCGGTCGCCAAGGTGTCCCGTTCCGGGGACGGTCCGGGTGGGGGGGCCAGCGGTGGGACGGGTCCCCGCGACGGTCGCACCGGGACCGGGCAGGGCTCAGCAGATCCCTGGGCGGCGCCGGCCGGCGGCCCCGGCGAGGAGCCCCCCTTCTGAGCTCCACCACCGGGCGCACCCCGTCCCGCGAGGGATGGCGGTGCCGCCGGCACGCCCACCGCCGGGACCAGGACCGCTCCCGGCCCCGGGTCCGGTGCCGATCCGGGGTGGGGCCGGCGGGGTGACCAGTGGGCACCCGGCGGCCCGCGGTCGTGACCGCGGGCCGTCGTCGTCCGGGTCAGCCCGCTCCCCGCACGAGCGACCGGTGCGTGCCGGACCGTGGGTGCCGTCCGGCCGCGCAGCCGGGCCGGACGGCACCCACGGCCGCTGTCCCGAGCCGTGGTCCACGCCCGTCCGGACGTGGCGCGCGCCTTCCGTCGGTCGGGTGCGGCGCTGGCTCACCGTTCCAGGTGCAGGGGACTGCTGCCGGTCCTCGCCCCGAGCGCCCCGGTCGCACGCCGATGACTTCCGCTGACGCTCGCGGTCCCGCTTGGCAGGCACGGACGGCCGAGAGGTCGACCGGCCGGAGGCCCACGACCGGTGGCTGCCGGACCGCGGTGACCGAGCCTCCGACCCGACCGCAGGAGGAGCACCGATGAGGACCTCGCACTTCGGCCTCCACGTGGCCGACCTCGAGCGGTCGCTCGCGTTCTACACGGCCGTCGGCTACGAGGTGGTCGGGGAGGTGCCCGAGACCGGTCTCGGGCACCTGACCATGCTCAAACTCCCCGACGACGAGTTCGTCACCATCGAGCTCGTCCACCGACCCGTGCGCAGCGACGTGGCTCCCGGTACCGGCCTCAGCCACTTCGTCATCACGGTGGACTCGATGGACACCACCCTCACCGAGCTCGCCACCCGGGGATCGACGCCGGAGCGCCCACGTCACCGGATGGCTCGGACGACTTCCTGACGACGTGGATCACCGACCCGGACGGGAACCGGATCGAGATGGTCCAGTGGCCGGCCGATCACCCTGCCGGCATCACCGCCGGCGACTGGCCCGGCTGAGTCGCCACGTGCGGGGACGCGGGCCACAGGGGGGAGGCCTGCACCCACGTGTCCCCCCGAGTGGGCTGCTGCCCTGATCGGTCGTCGGCCGACCCCGCAGCCCGTCTGATCCGACGTGGAGGGGGTTCGAGACCGATGACCGCGTCGACGACTGCTCCGATACGGCTCCACCTGTGCGCCGGCCGCCCTCGTCCGGAGCACGGGACACGGGACACCGGTCCGGTCGAGTTGCAGCTCGTCCGGCGACTCGACGGCCGCGACGCGACACACCTGCGCCACCAGGTCCGCTGACCCGCTGTCACGGGCGCCGGGCGCTCCCGCCTCGGGACGCGAGTCGCGACCGTGGACTCGACACCGCCACCGCCGGGGTCCACGCGCCGGTGTGGTCGGTCCCGGGAGGCGCGAGGACGATGGCGTGTCGAGAGGCGACGGGAGTCGCCCCGCCCCAGGAGGACCGGATGCCGGCACTGCTGCCCCCGCTGCCCACGATGATCGTCGGCAGCCTGCCCCAGCCCGACTGGCTCATCGACCGGGAGCGGCTGGGTCACCAGTTCCCTCCGCGGGTCCGGGCGCGGGAACTGTGGCGCATCCCGCCGCAGTACCTGCAGGAGGCCCAGGACGACGCCACGCTCGCGGCCGTGCGCAGCCAGGAGGAGGCCGGGCTGGACGTCGTGACCGACGGGGAGATCCGCCGGGAGTCCTACTCCAACCACTTCGCGACGGCCCTCGACGGCCTCGACCTCGAGCACCCCGGGACGGTGCGCAACCGCTCGGGGATCGAGATCCCGGTGCCACGGGTGACCGGCGAGATCCGCCGGCCGTCGCCGGTGCAGGTCGACGACGTCCGGTTCCTCCGCGCGCACACCGACCGCGCGGTCAAGATCACGGTGCCCGGCCCCTTCACGATGGCGCAGCAGACGCAGGACGAGCACTACCGCGACGACCGGGCCCTGGCCATGGCGTACGCGGAGGTCGTCCGCGAGGAGATCGCCGACCTGTTCGCCGCCGGCGCCGACATCGTCCAGGTGGACGAGCCGTGGCTGCAGGCGCGCCCCGAGGTGGCCCGCCGCCACGGCGCCGAGGCGGTGACCCGTGCCGTGGCGGACGCCGCCGGTCCCGTGCACGTGCACCTGTGCTTCGGCTACGCGGCGATGGTCTCGGAACGCCCGGCGGGCTACTCGTTCCTGCCCGAGCTGGCCGACACACCGGCCGACACGATCTCGGTCGAGACGGCGCAGTCGCGCCTCGATCCGGCGACCCTGCGGCCCCTGCGGGGCAAGGGCATCGCGCTCGGCGTCCTCGACCTCTCGACGCCCGAGGTCGAGACGCCGGAGACGGTCGCCGACCGGGTGCGGCGGGCGCTGGACCACGTCGACGTGGACCGGCTCCTGCTCTCCAGTGACTGCGGGCTGAAGTACCTCCCGCGGGCGTCGGCCGCCGGGAAGATGCGCGCCCTCGCCCAGGCGGCTGCGTCGCTGCGGGCCGAACTGTGCGGCAGCTGACGCACCGACGGGCGCGGTCGGCCGGCGATCCCGGTGGCGGCGGCACCCGGGATGATCGGGACGTGGCACAGGCCGACGTCGACGACCCCGAGGACGTGCGTGCGGTCCTGGGTGCCGAGGACCGCCGCTACCGGGCCATGCAGGACGCCGACCTGACGACCCTGGACTCGTTGTGCGCGGAGGAGCTGAGCTACGCCCACTCCAGCGGCGCCCGGGACACCAAGGCCCAGTACCTGGAGAAGCTGCGCTCGGGCTACTACGTCTACCGGCGCATCGACCACCCGGTGGAGCGCGTCGCCGTCGTGGGCGACAGCGCGCTCGTGGTCGGCCGGATGACCGCCGACCTGGACGTCGCCGGCGTGCCCAGGACGATCGACAACCTCGCCCTCGCCGTGTGGACGAGAGCCTCGGGGCGGTGGCAGCTGCTGGCCTACGCGCCGACGCCCCTGCCGACCTGAGCCCCGCCCCACGCCTGCCTCTGGAGCACGAAGTCGTAGCGGGCCTCGACCCACGGCTCCGCCGACGTGCCGCCGTCCGGCGTGGCGCCGGGCTCGCGCTGCTCGAACCGGACGACCAGTTCCTGCTTGGTGCCGAAGACGACATCGCTGTCGAGGTACTCCGCGCCCTCCTGGAACAGGTGGGTGATCAGCGGTTCGTAGCCGGGCACGTTGATCAGGAAGTGGACGTGCGCGGGCCGGAAGTGGCTGATCTCCGTCTGCGCGATGAGGTCGCCGACCGGTCCGTCCATCGGGATGGTGTAACCCCTCGGCACGATGGTGCGCAGGCAGTAGCTGCCGTCCTCGCGGGTCGTGTACCTGGCGCGCAGGCGGGCCTCGTCGATGCCGGGGATCTGCGACTCGTACGCGCCCTCGGTGTCGGCCTGCCAGACGTCGAGCACTGCGCCGGGCACCGGGTTCCCGTCGAGGTCACGGACGGTCCCGTGGACGAACAGCGGGGTGCCGGGGACGCCGTCGGACATGTCGCCGCCGAACTCGAGCTCCGGCGACCCCTCGATGTGGAAGGGGCCGAGCACCGTGGCCGGTGTCGCCGCCGGGTCGAGCCGGTGGTTCATCTGGACCACCAGCATCGACAGGCCGAGGACGTCGGAGGCGAGGATGAACTCCTCCCGCTTCTCGTCGCTGATCCGGCCGGCCCGGGTGAGCCACTGCACCGCCGCCATCCACTCGGCCTCGGTCAGCCGGACCTCGCGGGCGAAGTCGTGCAGGTGGCGCACGAGTGCCGCCATGAGCTCGGCCAGCCGCGGATCGCGCGCGGTCGTCCACCGCTCGACGGCGAGCTCGGTGATGTTGTCCTCGGTGACCGGTTGCACGGGAACCTCCTGGCGGGCCGTGGCGACGGCGGGCGCCGTCCGCGACGTCGGTGGACAGTGCGTCAGGACCGGTTCGACGGCGGCCCGCGCCCGGCCCCATCGGGATGTGCTGCGGTCATGGGTCGACGCCCGCCCCTCGTCCTCGACTTCCGCAGTGCGGACGCAGGTCCGCGTCGGAGTCTCCGGGCCGCCGTACGGTCGTGTCAACCGTCCCAGCGGCCCTGCCCGCGTCGATCGCCGTCCTCTTGACACGTGACGCACGCCACACCAGGGTGGCAGCGCCCGGGCCCTGACCGCTGTGCGAACGTCGGTCCGGACGAGTCCGTCGACGTCCGAGGAGAAGACGATGAGCCTGCCCGGTGCCGCACGCGGGAACGGGGCCGGGGCCCCCGCCCCCGACCGTCCGCTGGTGTTCCGTCGGGGGACCGTCCTGACCATGGACGACGCCTCGACGGTCCTGCAGGACGCCGACGTGCTCGTCGTGGGTGATCGGATCGCCGGCGTCGGCCCCGGTCTCCCGGTGCCCGACGGCACGGAGGAGATCGACGCCCGCGGCGGCATCGTGATGCCCGGCATGATCGACACGCACCGCCACATGTGGCAGACCGCCATGCGGGGGTACGGCGCCGACTGGACGCTCACCCAGTACTTCGTCTGGTACTACCTCGAGCACGGCAGGAAGTTCCGCCCGCAGGACATCGCGGCGGGCAACCGGCTCGCCGCGATCGAGTCGCTCGACGCCGGCATCACCACGACGGTCGACTGGTCGCACAACCTGCACACCATCGACCACGGCGAGGCCGCCCTGGAGGCGCTCCGGTCGGTGCCCGGCCGGTTCGTCCTGGCCTACGGCAACATCCAGGCCGGACCGTGGGAGTGGACCGCCGACCCCGCTGTGCGCTCACTGCTGGAGCGCCTGCGCGACGGTGCCGACGACAGGATGGGCGTACAGGTCGCCTTCGACGTCACCGGGGACCCGACCTTCCCGGAGAAGGCCGCGTTCGAGGTGGCCCGAGAGCTGGGCATCCCCGTGACGACGCACGCCGGGGTCTGGGGCGCCACGAACGACGACGGCATCCGGCTGATGCACGAGAACGGGTTCATGACCCCGGAGACCGTCTACGTGCACGCCTCGACCCTCACCCGGGACAGCTACCAGCGGATCGCCGCCACCGGGGGCTCGATCTCGGTGGCGACCGAGTCGGAGTGCAGCGCCGGCCAGGGGCACGCACCCACCGAGCAGGTGCTGCAGTACGGCATCCCGGTCTCGCTGTCGATGGACACGAGCGTGTGGTGGAGCGGCGACATGTTCTCCGCGATGCGGGCCACGCTGAACGCCGACCGGATGGCCGAGCACATGGACGCCCACCTCGGGGGCGACACCATCACGCACCTGCGGTTGCGGGCCCAGCACGTCGTCGGGTGGACCACGCGGGGCGGCGCCCACGCGCTGGGCCGCGACGACCTCGGCAGCCTGCAGGAGGGCAAGAAGGCCGACGTCGTGCTCATCAAGAACGACGCCTCGCCGGTGTCGTTCCCGTTGCTGAACCCCTACGGGCACGTGGTCTTCCAGGCGCAGCGGGGCGACGTGCACACCGTGGTGGTCGACGGTCGGGTGGTGAAGCACGACGGCAGGCTCGTGGGCATCGACCTGGCCCCCGTGCGCCAGGAGGTCGAGTCGACGGTCGAGTACCTGCGGTCGGAGATCGGCGAGGAGGCCTGGCAGCAGGGCATGTTCCCCGAGAGGCCGGAGGCCGAGGCCGAGATCCTGGAGAACCCGTACCGGTACACCGACTACAAGGACGAGTCCAGGCGTGCCGGCGGCGAGGAACGGGTCCTCGGCCGGTGAAGGACCCCGCTGCCCCCACCGCGCGCAGGCTCGCGGCGGTGCCCCGCAGCGGAGCCATGATCGGGGCCAGGGACCAGGCCGACGGCGCGGGAGGTGTGATGGCGGGGCGGGGCGCGGGACCGGACTTCGTGGAGGCGCTGGCGCGCGGCCTGGACGTCCTGGCCTGCTTCGGCCCCGACCACCGCAGCATGTCCCTGACCGAGGTGGCGACCGCCGCCGGACTGGCTCGCCCCACCGCGCGGCGGTTGCTGCTCACGCTCGAGGAGCTGGGCTTCGTCCGGTCCTCCGGCGGCACCTTCTCGCTCACCCCGAAGGTGCTCACCCTCGGCATGGCCTACGTCGGCGCGCTGGGTCTCTGGGACATCGCCCGTCCGCACCTGGAGGCGCTGGTCGCGCGGACCGGCGAGTCGTCGTCGATGGCCCAGCTCGACGGCTCGGACATCGTCTACGTCGCCCGGGTGTCGGTGCCCCGGATCATCGCGCTGCGCGTGGAGATCGGCACGCGGTTCCCCGCCGCACTGACCTCACAGGGGAAGGTGCTCCTGGCCGCTCTCTCCCCCGATCGGCTCGCCGCGGCCCTGGCCGAGCCGAGCCGGTCGGGCCTGCCTCCGTGCACCGGCCGGACGCCGGACCGGCTGCGCGACGAGCTGACCGCGGTCCGCGCCCGGGGCTGGGCGCTGGCCGACGAGGAGCTGGCCCCGGGGGTGCGCTCGGTCGCGGTCCCCGTCCGCGACCGGGACGGCGCCGTGCGGGCCGCCATGAACGTCACCGTGCACGCAGCCGAGACCACGACCGAACAGCTGCTGCGGGAGCACCTGCCCCTGCTGCTCCGCACGGCGGGCGAGGTCGGTGCCGAATGGGCACTGTGGCAGTCCCGGCCGCACGTCCAGGTGCCCCGTCGACCGGCAGGTCCGGCCACCGCGTAGCGGCCGGCGGGAGCGTGCCGTCGACGACCGACGTCAGCGTGCCGGCCGCGATCACCGCCTCGACGGCGACCGCCGCCGCGACGGCGACCGCCGTCGCGCTGCTCACGCGGGTGTCATCTCCCGGTCCGGCCGGGTCGACGGGACGGCGCGGGAGGTGATCGGTGAGGACCTGAAGCCCTTGACCACCAGGTAGACGCCGAGCGACAGCTCCCAGAAGAGGATCGGGGCGGCCGCGATCACGTGGAGTCCGGCGTCCAGGTCGTGCGTGCCGAAGACGATCCCGGCCACGGAGGCCAGCAGCAGGGGGCCGCCGACCAGGCCCACGAGCGGGATGACGCGGGGCACGAGGCCGGACCGGTACAGCAGCGAGCCCAGCAACAGGGCGTTGACGGCCGCCATGACGTTGGGTCCGAACAGGAACGTCCACTCGTAGACCGCGACCAGCGACGAACCGACGGTGACCAGCGAGGCCTCGTCGGCTCCGGTGGTCCCGGCCAGGTCCTGCCGCAGGGTCACGACCGTGAACAGGCTCACGACTCCGGTGGCGATGATCGCGCCCTCCAGCAGACGCGAGGCGACGAAGCCGAGCGCCAGGGTCTCGCTCTGCCGCTTGACCACCGTGAACAGCACGACGGCGGTGCCGATGCAGGCGAGGACGTTGACCACGTCCAGCAGGCCGCCGACGAGGACCCGCGTGTCGGCCCCCGGGCCGACGATGTAGCCCGGGTCGCTCCGGACGGGGTCGAGGAAGTAGAACCGGGCAGGGATCGAGGAGGCGAACGTGAGCAGGTACAACCCGCCCGCGATCATCGCGGTCCTCCGTAGCGGGTCCCTCGGGGCCGTGCCGGCTGTCGGGATCGGGCTGGTCATCGCCATGTCGGTTCTCCTCCTGCGGGTCGGTCGTCGATCGGGGGTGGGTCGGGTCGGTCGGGTTCGACCTGGATGACCGACACCAGCGGCAGGCCGGTGTCGCGCAGCGTGGCCAGCAGGCCGTGCAGCGCGGCCTGGTCGACGACCGGGCCGGAGATGTTCGTCGTGCCGTCGCTCTGGTGGGTGAGGGTCATCCCGTCGAACCAGGTGACCCAGCGGGACTCGAGACGTCCTCGCACCCGGATCTCGTACACCCCGGGTTCGTGGTCCTGGCCGGTCGACATGTCGTTCCGTCCCCTTCCGCCGGTGCGAGCGAAAGGTAGGAGCGGATGTGGTGAGCCCGGATCACCACGTGTGGTGAGCGACGTGGTGAACCCACGCGACGTCGGCCGGCGGCATCCCGCCGCGGGACCGGCCCGCACGTGCGCCGCAGGTCCGTCCCCGCCGCTCCCCCACCGGGCCACGGCGTGCGGTCCGCGACGGACGACCGTCGGTCCCTAGCGGCCGGGGACGACCGAGCCCTGCCGTACGACGGCGCGGCCGCGCGACAGGAGGTGGAGCTCCTCGGCCCGGCGGACCGCTGCGCGCCGGTTGGTCACGGCGAGCTTCGCGTAGATGTTCCTGGTGTGGGTCCGGACGGTGTTCAGCGACACGACGAGTTCCCGGGCGATGTCCGGGCCGGCCAGGTCGCTGCCGAGCAACCGGAGCACGTCCAGCTCGCGGGCGCTCAGGGGGTCGATCACCCCTCGCTGGACGGCCACGCCGCTCGCGGTGTCGTCGAAGCCGGCCAGGAGCCGGCGCACGTAGCCCGGAGCGCCCCGCTTCGCCGCAGCTCTCAGCAGGGCCGCCATGGGCGGGCCCTCGTCCACGAAGACCCGGACGTAGCCCTCCGGCTCGGCCAGCGCGAGCGCGCGGTGCAGCGAGCCGAGCGCGGCAGGCAGGTCACCCCTCAGCCGGGAGGCGACCGCCTGCACCACCAGGACGTCGATGACGCTGCCGGTCCTCGATCCGTCCTCCGCCGCCGAGAGGAGGCGCTCCAGCAGGCGGGCCGCCTCGTCGATCGACCGCTCGTCCCGCTCGGCGGCGCACCGGGCCACGAGCGCGCGGGCGAGGGTCGCGTGCTCGAACTCGCGCAGGTAGCTCAGCTCGTCGTCGACGGCCAGACCCCGCTCCCGAGCCCACGAGAGCGCCTCCGCCCACCGACCCTGTGCCACGCGGAGCCGTGCCCGCAACGCCGCGACCGGCCGCACCTCCGGGGAGAAGTCACCGACGTACAGGCGCTCCGCCTCGCCGAGCAGGCCGAGGGCACCCTCCGGATCGCCTTCGGCGGCGCGGATCCGGGCCATGGCGACCCGCCAGCGGTAGCGGTTCTGCGGCAGGCCGCCGTGCTCGCCCAGCTCCCGGCTGACCAGGAGGTGCCGCAGGGCACCATCGAGGTCACCGCGTTCGCAGAGCAGCTGACCCATGCCCACGTGCATGTCCGCCGCTCCCCTGAGCGGAGGGTCGGACTGTTCGGCACGGTGCAGTCCCCGCTGGTAGGTGCTCATCGCCTCACGGAGCCGGCCCTGCGCGACGGCGATGTCGGCCAGGACGAGGGCGCCGCCGAGCACGTCGGAGTGGTGCCCGGCAGCCGCCAGGCTCGCCGTCGCATCGGCGTACCACCGGCGAGCGGTGTCCAGCTGCCCGCCGGTCCAGTGGGCGAGCCCCAGGAGGGCGGCCGGCGCGCCGCGCGCGAGGTGGTCGTCGGCGACGGCGAGGTCCAGTGCCCGCCGGGCGTACGTCATGGTCGCGGCCACGTCGCCGAGGACCAGGGCCCGTCCGGCGCGGTACGTGGCGATCGAGCTGGGCAGCGCACGGTAGCCCGCCTGGTCGACGACGACCACGTCGCCGGCTGACCCGTCGGGCTCCCGGGCGGCGTGCAGGCACCGCTCGGCGTCGTCCAGGCGCTCCTCGACGCCGTCGACGTCCCCCCGGGACATGAGCGACCCGACGTAGCCGATCGTCAGCACGGGCCGGGACCGGAGGAGCTCGTCCGGCAGCGCCTCGAGCCACCGCCGCAGGGTGGCCTCCTGCCGTGCCTGACGCAGCGCGGGGATCGCGAGCTCGACCAGGCCCGCCGCCCGCTCGAAGTCCCCGGCGTCCAGTGCGTGCTGGACCGCCTCGGGGCGCTCACCGTTCTGCTCGCACCACTCGCTCGCCCGCAGGTGCAGCTCACGGACGCGCCCGGGCTGCTCGTCGAGCAGGCGGGCGCGCAGCACGTCGGCGAACAGGTGGTGGTAGCGGTACCACCGGCGGCGGTCGTCGAGCGGGACGAGGAACAGGTTGGCCCGGTCGAGGGCATCGAGCATCGCCCTGCCGCCGTCCCGGCCGGTGACGGCGTCGCAGAGGGCGCCGTCCAACCGGGTCAGGACGGAGGTCTGCAGGAGGAAGTCCCGGACGGAGTCGGACTGCCGCTGCAGCACCTCCTCGACCAGGAAGTCGACGACGTAGCGGTCGTCCCCCGCGAAGCCGGCGATGAACCCGGCGACGTCGTCCCTGCCCTGCATGGACAGCGCCGCCAGCTGCAGCGCGGCGATCCACCCCTCGGTGCGCCGCTCCAGTGCTCCGACGTCCTCCGCCGTCAGGGCGAGCCCCATCACCTCGTCCAGGTAGGCCGCGGCCTCGTCGGCGGTGAACCGCAGGTCGGCGACCCGGACCTCCACGAGTTCGCCCCGCACGCGCATCCGGGCCAGCGGCAGCGACGGGTCGGCGCGGGTGGCGATGATCAGGTGGACCTGCGGTGGCAGGTGCCCCAGCAGGAACGCCATCCCGTGCTGCACCTCGCCGGCCTCGATGACGTGGTAGTCGTCGAGCACCAGGACGACGTCGTGCGGGATGCCGGAGAGGTCGTTGAGCAGGCTCGACAGGATCGCCTCCGACGGCGACCCGGGCGGCTGCAGGAGCAGGCGGGCGCCGGCACCGGTGTCCGGCTCGACGGCCTGCAGGGCGGCGACGACGTAGGTCCAGAACACCGCCGGGTCGTTGTCGCGCTGGTCGAGCGACAGCCATGCCACGGACCGTCCCTCGACCGGGGAGCCCAGCCAGTCCGTCAGCAGCGTCGTCTTCCCGAACCCGGCCGGAGCCGACACCAGCGTCAGCGACGTCTCCGCGCCACGGGACAGGCGCTCGGTCAACCTGGGTCGCGCCACCAGGCCGCGTCGCGCCCGGGGGACGTGGAGCTTGGTCTCGAGCAGGGGACCCGCCATGACCACCTCGTTCGGGAGGACCGGCTCGCGCGGCCGGCACACGAACTCGTGGCCGGCGACACGACGGTGGGCTCCAGGAGGCATCGTGTCAGCCGGGCTGCTCGGTGTCGACGTCCCCCGCGACCCCGCGACCGCCCGCCGGCTGCCCCGCCGGGGACGTCGCCCTCGGGGAATGCGGAGGGTCGGCCCGGGTTGTCCCTCGGCGTGACCTCCGGAACCCGCGCCTCGGTCGGACTGCGCTCCGAGCGCGGGCCCGTGCTCGGAGCGGTGATGCTCAGCACCGCGCTCATCGCGCTCGACAGCACGATCATCGCCACGGCCGTCCCGGCGGTCGTCGACGACCTCGGCGGCTTCAGCCAGTTCCCGTGGCTGTTCAGCGTCTACCTGCTGACCCAGGCGGTCACCGTCCCCGTCTACGGCAAGCTCTCCGACGTCTACGGGCGCAAGCCGGTGCTGCTGTTCGGGATCGCGGTGTTCGTCGTCGCGTCGCTGTTCTGCGGCCTGGCCTGGTCGATGCCGGCGTTGATCGTGGGGCGCGCGCTGCAGGGCATCGGCGCCGGAGCGGTGCAGCCGATCGGCATGACCGTCATCGGCGACATCTACACCGTCGAGGAGCGGGCGCGGGTCCAGGGCTACCTGGCCTCGGTGTGGGCAGCGTCGTCGGTGCTCGGCCCCACGCTCGGCGGCGTCTTCAGCGACTACCTGTCCTGGCGCTGGATCTTCCTGGTCAACCTGCCCCTGGGCGCGGTGGCGCTGGTGGTGCTGTACCGCCGGTTCACCGAGCGGGTGGAGCGCCGGCAGCACCGCCTCGACGTCGCGGGCGCGGTCCTGCTGTCGGCCGGCTGCGCGCTGCTGATCCTCGGCCTGCTGGAGGGGGGCAACGCCTGGGCGTGGGCGTCGGGCGCCTCGATCGCCGTCCTGGGGACGGCGGTGGTGCTGCTCGTGGCGTTCGGCTTCGTGGAGCGCCGCGCGGCCGAGCCGGTGCTGCCGACGTGGGTGTTCCGCCGCCGCATCCTCGTCACCGGCAACCTCGCCGCGCTGGGACTCGGCGCCCTGCTGATCGGGCTGAGCTCCTACCTGCCCACGTGGGCGCAGGGCGTGCTCGGCGCCAGCGCGCTCGAGGCCGGCTTCGCCCTGGCGGCGCTGACCCTGGGGTGGCCGATCGCGGCGAGCCTGGCCGGCCGGGTCTACCTGCGCATCGGGTTCCGCAACACCGCGCTCATCGGCGTCGTCCTCGCCGTGGCCGGCACGGCGGCGACGGCGCTCCTGGGACAGGACGCCCGCCTCTGGCAGGTCGGCGCGGCGATGTTCGTCACCGGGCTGGGCCTGGGGCTGTCGTCCTCACCGCTCATCGTCGCGGTGCAGTCGGTCGTCGGCTGGGACCGGCGCGGCGTCGTCACCGGCACGAACATGTTCGCCCGGTCGATCGGGTCGGCGATCGGCGCGGCGGTGTTCGGCGCCATCGCGAACACCACGCTGGCCACGCGCTTCGCGTCACCGCCGCCCGGCCTGGGGGGCGAGGTCCCCACCGACGTCGACAGCACGACCGCCGCACTGTCCCAGGGCGGGGCGGTGGCCGAGTACGCGCGGGAGAGCCTGCACGCGGCGTCGCACGGCGTGTTCCTCGCGACGGCCGTCACCGCCGTCGTCATCGCGGTGGCCGTGGCGGCCATGCCGCGGCGGGCCGAGCGGCTGCGGTTCGACGACGACCCGGACCCGGACGCGGCCGGCGGCCCGCACCGGGCTGACGGCCACGAGCCCGGCCGAGGCGACGACGCCCGCCCCACCTCCACCGGTCACCTGCCCGACTGACCACGCCGTCGTCACGCTCCCGGCCTGGCCTGCAGGTCCCCACGGAGTCGGAGCCCCGCCCCACCCGGGAGCGCCTCGGCCGAGGTCGCCACCACCTGCGGTCGCGTCGTCGTCGCCCCCTCACCCGTCAGGCACCCGCGAACAGGGCGCGGGTCACGGCGGTCCGGCGGACCAGCAGGTCGTAGAGCCCGAGGGTGAGGACGACGGAGGCGGCGCAGATGATGCCGTACTTGGGGACCGGCCCGAGGTCCCACCCCACGACGACGAAGGCCACGGCCACGACGACCGGTTGGTGCAGGACGTACCACGGCAGCACGGCCGCTCGGACGTAGCCGGCCACCGCCTGCCGACGGAGGCCGGAGGACGTTCGCGCACCGGCGCCGGCGCCGTGCGCTCGCCCGGCCAGCGCGCCGACGATCGCCAGCGTGGCGCACCAGCCGGCGACGCCGAAGGCCGCCCGTCCCGACAGGCTGCTGCCATCCCGGTCGAGCAGCGGATCAGCGCCCGGCTCCGCGCCCAGCAGCACCACGCCGGCCACGACGAACGCGGCGAGGGCGACCGACGCGGTGAGCCGGGCGTCGCGGCGCACGACCTCGCGGAACCGGCTGTCGGCGGCCAGCAGCACGCCCGCCACGAAGAACAACAGGTAGGCCTCGACGTTCCAGGCGGCGATCCCCTCGTCGAGGCCCAGCTCCGCGGTCACCGCTCCCACCAGGACCGCGGGGACCAGTGTCGATCCCCGCCGGCCCGCGGCGGTCACCAGCCACGAGGTCGCCCGCCGGCCACGGTCGGTGACGAGCCACCACAGGAGAGGCAGCGTGAGCACCGAGTAGAAGAGCAGGAGGACGAGGAACCACAGGTGCCCGAACTCGAAGCCGCCTCCCGCCGTCGCCGGCTGGAGGGCGAAGGGGAACTCCGACCAGTCCCAACGGACCTGGAAGAACCGGGGCCAGAAGGCGGCGTAGGACTCGGTGGAGGACCCGTCGGCGCGCAGCCGGAACCAGACGGGGATCGGGACGAGCAGGACCGTCCCCGCGACGAGGGGGACGAGCAGCCGGCGCACCCGGCGGCGCAGGTAGCCGCCGGTCCCCCACCGGCGCCAGGAGTGCCCGGCCCCCACGCCTGCGGCGAGGAAGAGCAACGGCATGGCCCACAGCACGGCGGGCGCGACCACCGGGATGAGGTCCGCGGTGCGGTCGTTCTTCACGTAGAAGTCGTCGGTCGTGTCGAAGACCAGTGCCGCGTGGAAGAAGACGAGACCGGCGACGACGGCCGCGCGGGCCACGTCCAGCTGGGGCCAGCGATCGAGTCGCTCGGAAGGTCGCGCTGACGTGGCCGACATCCGCCGCTCCGTCCACTCCCGCCATCGGTGGGCAGCACGCTCCCACCGGTGACCCCGGCGAGGAAGGGCCCGAGCGCCGGCACCAGCTCGTCCGTGTCCCCCACCAGCAGCACCGGGGCGGGGCCACCGGGGGTCGGCGTCACGGGGTCGTCCCGCGACGACGCGCCCTCGACGTCGTGGTCGACCTCGCGGATGCCCCGGACACTGCCCCGGCGGAGTTGGCCGTGGCGTCGGCCCGGGTAGACCGATCGTCGTTCCGGCCGCCAGACCGGAGCAGTGACCGACGAGTGCTGGCCCCTGGCCACCGCTCCACCGGGAGGTTCCTGTGACCCAGCAGCTGACCAACCTGACTCTGGACGACGCCCGCCGCATCGTCGCGGCCGGAGAGGCCCGCGCCGCGGAGATCGGGCAGCCGATGAACATCGCCGTCGTCGATGCCGGGGGCGACCTCGTCATGCACGTCCGGATGGACGGCGCCTGGCGCGGCAGTGTCGACATCGCCATCAACAAGGCCTTCACCGCCCGCGCGTTCGACACCACCACCGCCGAGCTCGCCGAGCTGGCCACGCCGGGCGGGCCGTTCTACGGCATCCAGGCGTCCAACAACGGCAAGGTCATGGTCTTCGCCGGTGGCGCCCCGGTGCGCGCCGACGGCGTCATCGTGGGCGCCGTCGGGGTGAGCGGTGGCACCGGTGAACAGGACACCGCGGTCTGCGAGGCGGCCGCGGCCGGCCTCTGACGTCCACCGCACTCCACGGGCCCGGCGCCGGTCGGCGAGGTCGGTTCCGGTCGCCGGGTCCGGGCAGCCCCCGCCGCTGCGGTGACGGGGGCTGCACGACCTGTCCTCCGTCGGCGGGGCCCGGGTCAGAGGCGGCTCGCCCGGCGCAGCGCGGCCAGGCCGTCGGGCGTACCGGGCCAGTGCCGGTCGATCGCGTCCGCGCCGGCGCGGCGGACCACCGAGCGCAGCACCAGGGCGACCACGATCGCGTCGTCGGCGTGGCCGAGCACCGGCACGAAGTCGGGCACCAGGTCGATGGGGAACGCCAGGTAGGCCAGCAACAGCCACAGCCGTACCCGGACGCCGCGCGGCAGCGTCCCGTCACCGGCCAGCCGGCGCACGAGCCTGAGCACGTCGGGCAGCAGTCGCAGCAGCTCCCGCAGTCGCAGCTCGTCCGGGCAGGTGGTCCACAACGCCGCCATCAGCACCAGCCAGCACAGCAGCAGGCCCCCCAGTACCCCGGCCAGCGTCCACGCCCAGTCCGGCATCCCACCGCCACCTCCCCACCGTCCCGGCCCCTCCTCGACGTCCCGGGTCTGCGAGGCGACCCGGGACGGCGGCCCGCCCTGCAGGGTCCCGCCGCGAGCTCGCGAGTGGTGGGGGGCAGGGGGTCCTCACCTTCAGTCCAGCTCGACCGGAGCTCCACCGAACACGACCAGGCTGACCACCCAGTACGCGAGGTAGAGAGCCAGCAGGGTGCAGCCGTGCCACCGCGCCAGTCGGCCGGCGGCGAGGAGGTACGCGGCGAGCGCGGTGAGGACGACGAGCGCGGGCAGGTGCCAGGTGAGCACGTCCGAGCCGACCACGATGCCGCCGGCCAGGAGGGTGATGCCGAGCTTCCCGGTGACCGAGAAGACGACGCTCCCGATGACGTTGCCGACCCCGACCTCCGGCACGCCCTTGCGGAAGGCCTCCACGGTCAGGAAGAGGTCCTCGAGGGTCAGCACGGCGGTGACGATGGTGGCACCGAACACCGTGCCCTCGAGCCCGTGGGTCTCCAGGATCCCCTCGGTCCCGGCGCTGGTGGCCGCCGCACCGACGACGAGGCCGGCGAGGGCCAGCACCGCCAGGCCCAGATCCGCCCAGCCGGGCCGCCGGCGCGCCCGCACGAACCGCACGTCGTCGAGGACCTGCTGCTCCCGCCCCGCGGCGGCCCGCGCTCCCCCGCCGTCCGGTCCCTGCCGCGCGTGGGTCCCCCCTCCGTGGCGCGGCTGCGCGCCGGCTCCCGACCTCCCGACGGTGGCGGCCTCGCACACCTCGACGTCGCGGAAGACCGGCACGCTCCTGCGGAACTCGCGGGCGGCGACGTAGGTCGTGAACACGACGAACAGGCCGAGGAGCAGCAGGCCGTCGGTGACGGTGAGCGGCGCGGTGAGCGTGAACCCGACCATCACCAGCGGTGCGACGGCGAAGACGACGACGTAGTCGCGCGGGATGTCGACCCTGCTCGGCCTGAGGATCGCGGCGAGCGCGAGGACGACCCCGGTGAACGAGAGCGCCGTCCCGAACACGAGGCCGAGCGCGACGCCGTTGAGGTCCTCGAGGTTGAGCGCGACGCCGAGCGTGATGTCGTCGAACTCGACACCGGTGAAGACGACGGCGAGCAGGAACAGCGGCAGTCGCAGACCGTTCGCCGCCCCGACCAGGTGGTCGATGAGCTTCTCGGCGCTGACGATCAGCAGCGCCGCTCCGGCGATGAAGACGAGCACCGAGGTCATGGGCGGAACCCCTCCTCGTCACCACCCGACGGGCAGGGACGTCGACGGGCGGTCACCGGCTGCGCCGGGCGACGGTCTGCGGCCGGGGGGTCAGCACCGCATCCCCTGGCCCCGGCACCTCGTTGGCGGCTCGCACCGCGTCGGCCACGACTCCGTGGTCGGGAGACAGGTGGCAGACCGGATCCGTGCGGGCGGCGTCGCCGGTGAGCTGGAACGCCTGACAGCGGCAGCCGCCGAAGTCGAGCTCGCGGCGGTCGCAGCTGCGGCAGGGATCGGGCATCCACGCCGTTCCGCGGAAGCTCCGGAACAGGGGTGACCGCTCCCAGATCCACCCCAGGGAGTGCGCCCGCACGCTGGCCCGGGGAAGGGGGAGGGTCTGCGCGGTCGGGCACGGGAGGACGTCGCCGTTCGGCGCCACGGTGAGCTGACGCCGCCCCCAGCCGCCCATGCAGGGCTTGGGGTACCGGCTGTAGTGGTCCGGGAGGACGTAGACGACCTCCATCCGTCCCTCCAGTCGTCGGTGCGCCGCCCGCACCACCACCTCGGCGCGCTCGAGCTGGGCTCTGTTCGGCAGGAGCCCGTCGCGGTTGAGCAGCCCCCAGCCGTAGTACTGCGTGTTGGCCAGCTCGATCCGGTCGGCCCCCAGCTCCTCGGCCAGCGCGAGGACGCCGGCGATCCGGTCGATGTTGTGCCGGTGGAGGACGACGTTCAGCGTGAGGGGCCACCCCAGCTCCTTCACCAGCCGGCAGGCCACCACCTTGCGCTGGAACGACGGCGTCCCGGCGAGGCGGTCGGACAGGGCCGCCTCGTCGGCCTGGACGCTGATCTGCACGTGGTCGAGGCCCGCGGCGCGCAGCTGCTCCGCGCGGCGGGAGGAGAGGCCGAGCGCGCTCGTGATGAGGTTCGTGTAGAGGCCCAGCTCGCAGGCGCTGTGCACGATCTCGGGGAGGTCGCGGCGCAGGAGCGGCTCGCCGCCGGAGAGGTGCAGCTGCAGCACGCCCAGCTCCCGGGCCTCGGCCAGCACCCGTTGCCACTCCGTCGTGGTCAGCTCGTCGGCGTACGCGGCCAGGTCGAGCGGGTTGGAGCAGTACGAACACTGCAGCGGGCAGCCGTAGGTGAGCTCGGCGAGCAGTCCGAACGGCCTGTCCACGCCTGCGTCAGTCACGGCTCACCTCTGCGTGGTCGATCTCGACGCACCGCTTGGCGGCGAGGCGGTCGAGGAAGAGCCGCACCTCGTCGTCGACCACGCGGTCGTACCGCCCGTGCAGCTCCGCCGCGATCCCGGCCACCGTCCGGTGCCCGTCGCACAGGCCCAGGACGGCCGCGCCCGTGCCGTTCAGGACGGTGACCGCCTCGGGCGTCAGCAGCACGTGCTGCCCGCGTGCCGGGTCGAACGTCAGCCGGACGTGGCGGGCCAGACGGGGGCGGTCGGCCCCGCTACCGATCCGCACAGGCCCGGTCGATGGCATCGAGCACGCTCCACAGGACGTCGCACTTGAAGGACAGTGCCGCCGCGGCGGCTGCTTGCTGCTCGGGGGTCCGGCAGTGCTCCGTCACCACCTCGAGGGCGTGCTCGGAGTCGCGGGGCGCCTGGGTCAGGCGGGCCCGGAAGTAGGCCAGACCCTGACGGTCGATCCAGGTGTAGTGGCGTTCGAAGGCGGCCAGCCGTTCGGCCATCAGGTCCGGCGCGAACAGCTCGGTCAGGGAGGAGGCCACCGCCTCCACCCAGGGCCGGATGCGGGCGAAGGTGACGTAGGCGTCGACGGCGAAGCGCACCCCGGGGACGACGTGCCGCTCGTCCTCCATCTCCTCCCTGCCGAGCCCGACCGCGTCGCCCAGCCGCAGCCACGCCTCGATGCCGCCCTCGCCCTCGGCCGTGCCGTCGTGGTCGACGATGCGCCGCAGCCAGCGGCGGCGGACCGCGCGGTCGGGGCAGTTGGCGAGGATGGCGGCGTCCTTGCGGGGGATGTTCTCCTGGTAGTAGAAGCGGTTGGCCACCCACGTCCGGATCTCCGCGGGGCCCAGTTCCCCCGCGTTCATCCGCTCGTGGAAGGGGTGCCGGTCGTGGTAGCGCCGCGACTGCGCGCGCAGTGCTGCCACGAAGCTGTCGGTCGCCGTGTCCGTCAGGGTCACCATGGGCCTCACAGCCGTAGTTCCAGCCCGTCCACGGCGACCTCCATGCCGTGCTGCTCCACGGTGCGCCGCTCCGGCGCGTCCTCGAGCAGGATCGGGTTGGTGTTGTTGACGTGGACGTAGATCCTGCGCTCGACGGGCAGGGGCGAGAGCTGCTCGAGGCTGCCGCCGGGTCCGCTGATCGGTAGGTGCCCCATCTCGCGTGCCGTCCTGCCCGCCAGGCCGAGCCGGATCAGCTCGTCGTCGGACCAGCAGGTCCCGTCGACGAGCAGGCAGGAGCAGTCGTGGAGCTCGTCCAGCACCGCCGCGGTCAGCTCCTGCACCACCGGCAGGTGGACCAGCGCCCGGCCGCTGCGCTCGTCGGTCAGGCGGTAGCCGACGACCCGCCCGCTCCCCCCGCCGGAGCCGAACCGCGCCCGCTTCGTCGTCGGGACGTCGAAGGCCCGGTACGACAGCCCGTCCGCGAGCGGCACGTCCGCCCCCGGCACGACCGGCTGCCACTCGACCGGGCAGTAGGCCTCGAGCGTCCGGAGCAGCGACGTCCCGTCGCACAGCGTGTCGCGGGTCGCCTCGGTGGCGTGCAGGACGAGGCCTCCTCCCTCGCGGAGCAGCAGCAGCCCGAGCGTGTGGTCCAGCTCGGCGTCGGTGAGCAGCACGGCCTGCAGGGGCACCACCCGGGCGCCATCGGGGCCGCTCGAGGGGTGCAGGGCGGGGAAGGACTCGATCTGGGCGCGGATGTCGGGTGAGGCGTTGAGCAGGAACCACCGCCGGGAGTCCGCGCTCACCGCGATCGAGGACTGGGTGCGTGGGCGGGCCGGCCGGGACCCGTCGCGCACCGCGCGGCACGGGGGGCAGGCGCAGTTCCACTGCGGGAACCCGCCTCCCGCGGCCGAGCCCAGCACCCGCACCCACACGTCGATCGGTGGTCCTCCCGGCCGTGCGCCGCGGAGCGGCGCCGCGTCGACGGAGAGGCGCCGGACCGCACCGCCCGACGCCTCCCCGCCCGGTCCCGGACGTGTCCGTCTAGTCCCAGTCCTCCTGGACGCCCATGTAGGCGGTCGCCTCAGCGGACACCCGGATCTCCTCGAAGGAGGGGGTCTCCCACTCGTCTGCGCAGA
Organism: Geodermatophilus maliterrae; assembly: GCF_041018925.1. Taxonomy (NCBI): domain Bacteria; kingdom Bacillati; phylum Actinomycetota; class Actinomycetes; order Geodermatophilales; family Geodermatophilaceae; genus Geodermatophilus; species Geodermatophilus maliterrae. The sequence continues at coordinate 110,700 of NZ_JBFNXQ010000002.1, read as the reverse complement.
GCGGGGGGACGTGCTGCTCCTGGTCCATCGCCGTCACCTCCCTCCGGACGAGTCCTGGCCCTCGGGCAGCGCGAAGACGAACATCGCCTGTCCGTGCGGGCCGCCCATCATCCCGGGCAGGAACCCCTCGACCCAGGCGCCCCAGCCGACCGGGACGGCGATGTACTGCTTGCCGTCGACGCTGTAGGTCATCGGGCTGCTGTGGTGGCCGCTGCCGCAGTTGAACTGCCACAGGAACTCGCCGCTGCGGGCGTCGAGGGCCACGAACGTCCCGGACGGCGTCCCGGCGAACACGAGGTCGCCGGCCGTGGTCAGCACCGAGGCGCACATCGGCAGGTCGTTGCGCCAGCGCCAGACCTCCTCACCGGTGGACGGGTCGAAGGCCGACACCGACCCGGCCATGTCCTCGGCGTCCACGGTGACCGCCGCGCCCCAGTAGGGGATGCTCTCCTTGAACTCCCGGCGCCGGCGGGCGACCTTCGCGCCGGTGTCCTGCACCGGGACGTAGAACAGTCCCGTCCTCGGGCTGTACGCCGCGTGGGTCCACTCCTTGGCCCCGGCCGGCCCGGGGTGGAAGTGGACCTCCTCCCCCTCCTTGTCGGGGTAGATCCGAGGTGTCACCTGACCGTCGGGGGTGATCTCCCCCCAGGTGATCCGGTCGACGAACGGGAAGATCCGCACCCGCTCACCGTTGGTGCGGTCCAGGACGAAGCAGTACCCGTTCTTGTCGAAGTGGGCCAGGAGCTTGCGCCCGTCCTGCTCGAACAGGATGCACTCCATGTTGCTGTCGTAGTCCCACAGGTCGTGCGGGGTGCACTGGTAGTGCCAGCGGATCTCACCGGTGTCGGCGTCCACCGCGATCACGCTGTCGGTGTAGAGGTTGTCGCCCGGCCGGACCTCCCCGTCGAAGTCGGGCGCCGGGTTGCCGGTCCCCCAGTACAGGAGGTTGGTCTCCGGGTCGAAGGTGCCGGTGATCCAGCCGTTGCCCCCGCCCCGCGCCCAGGCCTCGCCCTCGGCGGGCCAGGTCTCGGAGCCCGGCTCGCCGGGCTTCGGGACCGTGTAGCACCGCCAGACCCGCTCCCCGGTCTCCATGTCGTAGGCGTCGAGGTGGCCGCGGACCCCGAACTCCCCGCCGGAGCTGCCGACGACGACCCGGTCCTTCACGACCAGCGGGGCGACCGTGAGGCTCTCCCCGGCGCGCACGTCACCGCTGGTCACGTCCCAGACGCACGAGCCGTCGGTGGCGTCGAGCGCGATCACGTGGGCGTTGAGGGTGCAGACGAAGACCTTGCCGTTGGCCACCGCGACCCCACGGTTGACGTTCCCGCAGCACAGCGAGACGTCGAACGGGATCGCGTGCTTGTACTGCCACAGCAGCTGCCCGGTCTTGGCGTCGAGCGCCCAGACCCAGCCGTCCCACCCGGAGACGTACATGACGCCCTCGACGACGATCGGGGAGGTCTCGAAGGCGTACGTCGACTGGCCCGCGTGCAGCCCGTGGGGCGAGAAGCTGAACACCCAGGCCGGGGTGAGGCGGACGACGTTCTCCGTGGTGATCTCGTCCAGCGGGCTGTACCGCTGTCCGTCGTAGGCGCCGTAGTAGGTGAGCCAGTTCTGCGGCTCCGAGCGGGCGTCGAGTATGCGTTCGTACGTGACGTCCCGGACCACCGGCGGCGCAGTGCCGGCGGCGGTGGTGAGAGAGCCGAAGTCGACTGCCGGTGGGGCCTCTCCGTACTCGATGTCGGTCCTGTCCTGGATGTCTGTCATCGATCCAGTCCTGTCTACGGTCGGGGCTGCTGCGGGCGGTCGAGGCGGGCGGACTCCGGGACGTCGCCCCTCACGACGATCGCCCCGATCAGGCCGCGGCCCTCGTCGTTGCCGATGTTGGAGCTGAACCAGTAGTAACCGGGGCCGTCGAGGGTGACGGACATGGTTCCGCGCGAGTAGTTCGGCAGCCACATCCACTTGCTGTCACCGTTGCTCGGCACGAGCGCGCAGTGCGTGTTCTGGTCGTCGTTGACGAACTCGATGTCGAGGTGCCCCCCATGGGGCAGGACCAGGACCGAGGGGTCCCAGATCAGCTGGTCGGGCACGATCCGGATCCGGGCGCGCATCCGGCCGTCGTCGCCCTCCTCGGCGTGTCCGATGTTCCCGGTGGCCAGCAGCCGACCGATGGTCGCCTGGTTCTGCCCGTCCAACCCGAGCTCGCTCAGCGCCGTGGAGCGCTCCGGTGCGGTGCTCGTCATCGACCTCACCTCCTAGTTCGGTTCTCCTGTCGAAGCGGACTGACGGAATTGCCTGCCGGTGCCCCCCACGGTCACGGCCAGGCCCCCGGACGGCGGCCCGCCGCACCTCGCTCGGTCGGGACCTGGGTGGCCATGGCACCTCCTCCCCTCCGGCTGTCGGAGCCGCGCGGCGATCAGCCGGCGTCGGGCTTGAGAACGACCTTGGTGTAGCCGTCGACGCGCTGGTCGGCCTTCTGGTAGGCCACCGGCGCCTCGTCGAGTGGCAGCTCGTGCGACACCACGAAGCTGGGCGTGGCCCGGCCCTCGGTGATCAGGTCGCGCAGCTGCCGGTCGTAGCGCTTGACGTCCGCCCGCCCGGTGCCCACCCTCAGGCCCTTCTCGAACAGGGTGTCGACAGCAACGAGCAGCGTGCCGGGCTCGGCGTCCGCGACGACCCCGACCGGCTCGCAGCGCACGCACGGGGCGGGGACACCGAGCCCGCCGGTCGGCCGCACCGTCTGCACGAGCTGGTTGAGCACCGTCACGGGCTCCTCCCCCTCGCCGGTCCCGGCGGTGATCGGGAAGCCGACGGCGCCCACGCCCTTGTCGGTGCCCTCACCGCCGGTCAGGTCCTTGATCTGCTGGGCCGGGTCCCCGGTGGAGGAGTCCACGGCGACGGCCCCGATGTCGCGCGCCGTGGCCAGTCGCTCGGGGACGCGGTCGACCACGAAGACGCGCGACGCGCCGCAGAGCAGAGCGCAGTACGCGGCCATCAGGCCGACCGGCCCGGCACCGTAGACCGCCACGGTCTCCCCCGGCGAGACGCCCGCGAGCTCGCAGCCGTGGTAGCCGCTGGGGAAGACGTCGGCGAGCAGCACGTAGTCGGACTCGTGCTGGGTGCCCGGCGGCAGTGGCAGGCAGTTGACGTCCGCGTACGGGACCCGCAGGTACTCCGCCTGGCCCCCGGCACCCGGCCCCGTGGTGACGGAGCCGTACGCGCCACCCGCACGGCCCGACGGGTGGACCGTGAGGCAGGAACCGGTGGAGCCGGCCCGGCAGTTCCGGCAGAAGCCGCAGGCCACGGTGAACGGCACCACGACGCGGTCGCCCTGCTCCACGGTGATGACGCCGGCCCCGACCTCCTCGACGATGCCGAGGTTCTCGTGGCCGAACACGGTGCCCGGCTGGGCGGCCGTCCGACCTCCGTACACGTACAGGTCGGTTCCGCAGATGCAGGTCGACGTGATCCGCACGATCACGTCGTTCGGCTGCTCGATGTGGGGGTCGGGCACCTCCTGCACAGCGACCTGGAAGGGCTCCTGGTAGACCACCGCGCGCATGCCCTCCCCCCTCGGCCCGGCTCGCTGCCGCCCTTGGAACACCGGCTCCCGGCGGCTAGCGTGCTGCTCCTCGACCGCGCCCCGAGCCTGGGACGCTCCCCCGCACAGTCCAAGGGGAACGGGATGAACGGCGCGAAAGGTCGGACGAACGGCGCACCACCCGCGACGAGTGGGGCGGCGCTCTCCGAGGAGAACCTCAAGCGGATCGCTGCGGCCCGGGAACGCTTCACCGCGGGGGCGGACACCGTCCACGGGGTCCGCCCCGAGATCCTCATGTCCTGGTACCGGTGCCGCTCGGAGTACGAGGTCGACCCCGACCTGGAACGGGCACCCGTCGCGGCCGAGGGCGGGACCCACTCGATGGAGCACCACGTGGTGTTCGCCGAGCTGGGCGGCTCGGCGGCCTGCGCCGCCGCGGACGTGGACGGCGTGGACGGTGTGGTCACCGTGGCCGACTCCGACGGCCGCGTGCTGGCCTGCTGGGGGAGCAGACGGATGCTCCGCCTCGCTGCGGGGAGCAACCTCGCCGCCTGGTCCGCCTGGGCGGAACGGACCAGCGGCACCAACGGCATGGGCACCTCCCTGGAGAACCAGCGTCCCGTCCTGGTCAGGGGTCCGGAGCACTGGTGCCGCACCTTCGACGGGTGGACGTGTGCCGGCGTCGCGGTCCGCGACGTCGTCACGCACGAGCCGCTCGCCGTCCTCAACATGTCCTGCTGGAGGACGCCGCTGTCCGACGCCGTGCTGCCGTGGCTGAGCAGGGCCGCCGCGGCCACCGAGGCCAAGCTGCGGCAGCGGGCGCGGCACACCGGCACGCTCCTGGCCGCCGCCTTCGCCGATGCCCGGGTGCCGTGCGCGACGCCGCTGGCCGCCGTGGACACCGCCGGCAAGGTCGTGCTCGCCAACAGCGGGGCCGCCGTCCTGATCGGTACGCCCGCGGACACCCCGGCGTACGCGCCGGCGCAGCGGTGGGCCCCGCAGGTCCCCGGGATGCCCGAGCTGGCCCGCAGGGTCACCGAGCGCGCCCAGCAGGACCGTTGCTGGAGCGGGACGACACGGGTCCACGTGCCCTTCCTCGGCACCGCCATCCCCGTCGCCGTCCGCCCGGTCCTCAACGGCACCCAGGTGATCGGCGCGCTGCTGGCCCTCGGGTCCGCCGACGGGTCCGACGCCGACTCGTCGGACGTCGAACCGCCACCCGTCCGTCCTGGCCCTTCCGTCCCGTGTCCCCGTCCCTCGCCCCACCGGGTCGTCGCCCTGCGGGAGGACCGGTGGGTGCTGCTCGACCCGCGCGAGATCCGTTTCGCCGAGGCCGACCACAACAACGTCTGGCTCACCAGTGACCAGGGACGGCTCCTGGCCGCCGCGCGCGGCCTCGACCGCCTCGAGCAGGAGCTCGTGGACAAGGGGTTCCTGCGCGTCCACCGCCGGTTCCTCGTCAACCTCGGCCGCGTGCGGGAGATCGAGCAGGGCTTCAAGGGGACGCTCTTCCTCGCCACGGACACCCGGTTCCGCGAGACCGTCCCGGTCTCCCGCCGGCACGCGCCGTCCGTCCGTCAGACGCTCGGTCTGTAGGACACCTGGGGAGGTCCGTGATGGGGAGTGGTCCCGCCGCGGCACTCGCCACGGCACGTGACCTGTTGCGCCACCACCCGCTGGTGGACGGTCACAACGACCTGCCGTGGGAGATCCGCCAGCAGTTCGGCCGGGACCTGCGTCGGGTGGACCTCGCGGCTCCCGTGTCCCAGACGCACACCGACCTGCCGAGGCTGCGGCGCGGTGGGGTCGGCGCCCAGTTCTGGTCGGTCTACGCGCCCGGCACGCTGCAGGGTGACGCAGCGGTGGCGACCACCCTGGAACAGATCGACCTCGTCCACCGGATGGTCCACCGCTACGCGGACGACCTGGAGCTCGCGCTGGGTGCCGACGACGTCGAGCACGCGTTCTCCCGCGGCAGGATCGCCTCGCTGCTGGGCGCCGAGGGTGGCCATGCCATCGCGAACTCGACCGGTGTGCTCCGGATGCTCCACCGGCTCGGCGTCCGGTACATGACGCTCACGCACAACGTGAACGTCCCCTGGGCCGACTCGGCGACGGACGATCCCGTGGTCGGGGGACTGAGCGCGTTCGGCCGCGAGGTGGTGCGCGAGATGCAGCGGCTCGGGATGCTGGTCGACCTGTCGCACGTGGCGGCCACCACGGCGCGCGACGTCCTGGGGATCGCCGAGGCCCCGGTCGTCTTCTCCCACTCGGGGGCTCGTGCGGTCTGCGATCACCCGCGTAACGTCCCCGACGACCTGCTCCGCCGGCTGGCTGCCAACGGAGGCGTCTGCATGGTGACGTTCGTGCCCGACTTCGTGTCGCCGCGGTGCCGCGCGTGGACGCTCGGGCTCCGGGCCGAGATGGAGCGCCGTGGGCTGGACCCGAAGGACGCCGGCCTGCGGGCCGCGACGGCGGCGGAGCACGTCGCCGACCACCCCCGCCCGCGAGCGGTGCTCGCCGAGGTCGCCGACCACGTCGAGCACGTGCGGCGGGTGGCCGGCATCGACCACGTCGGCATCGGCGGGGACTTCGACGGGTCGGACGACGTCCCCGACGGGCTGGAGGACGTCGCCTGCTACCCCGCGCTGATCGCCGAGCTCCTCGACCGGGGCTGGAGCCAGGACGAGTGCGTGCGGCTGGTCAGCGGGAACGTCCTGCGCGTGCTGCGTGAGGCCGAGGCCGTGTCGCGGTCCTCGTCCGCCCGGCGGGGTCCGTCCACGGCGAGCATCGCGGAGCTCGACCGCACCTGACCGGCTCCTGCCCGTCGTCGCCGACGTCGCTCCACACCCCCGCTCCCGTCCCCAGGAGCGTCACGGCGGCGGTCCACCACCGGGAGCGTCCACGCCAGCGGTCAGGTGGCCCTGTGTCGGCGCGCGGGGAGCGGCGCGACCACCGGCGGAGCCGGCGCCAGCGGCGGGGCGGGCGTCAGCGGCGGCAGGCGAGCGCCACCAGGACCACCGCGGAGTCGTCCGGGAGCGTCGGGTCGTACCCGGTGAGCTCGCGGAACCGGTTCAGGCGGTTCAGCACGGTGTTGCGGTGGCAGTACAGGCGCCGCGCGGTCGCGGCCACCGAACCGCCGGCGGCGTGGGTCAGCACGGTCTCCACCAGCCGCTCGCGCTCGTACTCACCGATGACGTCCAAGCCCCCCAGGACGGCGTCGCCGACCAGCGGCACCGCCTCGTCCCCCAGCCGGCGCGCCACCAGGCGCGGCCACACCTGCCGCAGCGTGACGGCGTGGTCGGTCGCCGGGTCCATCGCGGCGGCCAGCTGGCAGGTCAGCCGCACCACGGCGGGGACCCGGGCCAGACCGCGCGCGACCGGCCCGACGGCACACGGGACACCACCCAGCCACTCGGGGACCTCCCCGCTGCTGCCCCGGGGCAGTTCCGCGACGAGCACGATCGCGCCGTCGTGGTGCTGGACGTGGTGGGCCCCTGCGCCGTGGCGCGACGCCACGGCGGCCACGAGCGCGTGCTCGGCCTCGTGGCGCGCCACCGCCACCCCGAAGGCGGAGTCGGCATCGACGCTCAGCGACGTCGCCACGTGCGCCACGAGCTGCCGGTCGGCGCCGTCGGAGGACAGCAGCCGGGCGACGAGGAGGGACCGCTCGCGCTCGTGGGCCCGCGCCAGGACCGCCAGCTCGTCCAGGTAGCCGATGTGCGCCTGCACGGTGTGCTGCTCCACGGCCTCCCACACCCGCACGGCCCCGGCCGTCAGCGCCGGCAGGTCCGCATCGCCGGCCCGGGCGAGCAGGGCGGCCCACAGCACCGTGAAGTCCATCCGCACCGCGCGCAGCAGCTCCTCCAGCGGCACACCGCTGCGTGCCCGCCGGCGCCCCAGCTCGGCGGAGAGCCGGTGCAGCCGGTCGGGCACCACCAGGCCCCCGACCAGCCGCAGGAGCAGCTCGAACGAGGCGCGGGCCGTCTCGGCCAGGTCCTGCGGCTCCACCCGGCCCGCGTACCCCTCGAAGCCGGCGACCTCCGCGGCGTAGGCCTCGGCCAGCTCGTCGACGTCCTCCAGGCACTCCCGGGCCAGCATCGGGAGCCGATCGGCCGGGTCCGAGCCGGGCGTGGGCACCCGCTCATTGTGCAACTGCCCATCCGGAGGGCCCAGGTCGCTGCACTTCGGCGATTGTCCGGCGGCGGGCACGGGAGCAGCGTGGTGTCGGACACACAGCGACCGCACGGACTCCGGAGGCGCCGGTGCACGTCACCCCCCGCGAGCAGGAGCGCCTGTTGCTGTTCACGGCCGCCGAGCTCGCCCGCCGTCGCCTCGCCCGGGGCGCCCGCCTGGGGGCGACCGAGGCGATCGCACTGGTCTGCGACGAGGTGCTGGAGATGGCGTGGGACGGCGTCCCCTTCGAGGAGGTCGTCCGGCGCGCCCGGAGCGTGGTGGCGGCCGATCAGGTGCTGCCCGGCGTGCCGAACACCGTGCCCAGCCTGCAGGTCGAGGCCCTCTTCCCCCACGGCACGTCCCTGGTGCACGTCGACGAGCCGTTCGGCCCCGCCGACCCGACCGGGCCGGGCGCCGTCCTCGCGCAGGACGGCGACGTCGAGCTGGCTCCCGGACGTCCGCGGCACGAGGTCGAGGTGACCAACCGCGGCGAGCGCCCGGTCTGGGTCTCCTCCCACTTCCCGCTCGAGGACGTCAACGCGGCGCTGCAGCTCGACCGCGAGGCGGTCCGGGGTTTCCGGCTGGACCTGCCCGCCGGCGTCAGCCTGGAGTTCACCCCGGGCACCACTCGCACAGTCCCCGTGGTGGCCCGAGGGGGTCGGCGGTGAACCGCATCCCGCGCGCGCGGTACGCCCGCCTCTACGGCCCCACGACCGGCGACCTGCTCCGCCTGGGCGACACCGACCTGTGGGTGCGCATCGACGCTGACGACACCGAGCCCGGCGACGAGCTGCTCGGGGGCTGCGGCAAGACCGCCCGCGACGGGCTGCTCGTGACCGACCGCGCGCCCCGGGACAGCGCGCTGGACATGGTGGTCCTCGGCGTCGTGGTCCTCGACCCCCTGCTCGGGGTGCGCAAGACCAGCATCGGCATCAAGGACGGTCGCGTCGTCGGCACCGGCCGGGCCGGCAACCCCGACACCACCGACGGCGTCGAGCTGGTCGTGGACTCCCACACGGCGATGATCACCGGGGAGGGCCTCATCGCCACCCCCGGCATCGTCGACTCCCACGTGCACCTGTCCAGCCCCGAGGTCGCCCCCGCGGCCCTGGCCGCCGGGGTGACCTCGCTGGTGGGCATGGGCATCGGCGGCGTCTGGGACGTCGGCGCCAACCCCGCGGCGAACCTGCACACCCTGATCGAGGGCTGGCGGGACACCCCGCTGAACGTGGCGTTCCTCGCCCGGGGCTCCACCTCGTCCACCGAGCTGCTCGAACGAGCCGTACTGGCCGGGTCCGGCGGCTTCAAGATCCACGAGGACTGGGGAGCGACCCCGCGCATCGTCGACACCTGCCTGGCCGTGGCCGAGGACGCCGACCTGCCCGTGGCCCTGCACACGGACACGCTCAACGAGTCCGGCGCCCTGGCCGACACCCTGGACGCCACCCGGGGCCGCACCGTGCACGCCTACCACGTCGAGGGCGGCGGTGGGCACCCCGACCTGCTGCAGGTGGTGAGCGAGCCACACGTCCTCACCTCGTCGACCACCCCGACGCTGCCGCTGACCGGCGCCTCCGTCGACGAGCTGCTGCCCATGACCCTGACGGTCCACCGCGGCCACGCGGCACTCGACAGCGACGTCTCCATCGCCGGCAGCCGCGTGCGCGAGCACGGCATCGCCGCCGAGAACGCCCTGCACGACCTGGGAGCGATCAGCATCGTGAACTCCGACTCGATGGGCATGGGCCGGATCGCCGAGACCGCACGGCGCACCTGGCAGCTGGCCCACGTGCAGGCGCACCTGGCCGGCCAGGCCGGGCCGGGTCACGTCAACAACGAGCGCGTGCTGCGCTACCTGGCGAAGATCACGGTCAACCCCGCCATCGCGCACGGCATGGCCCACGAGGTGGGCTCCCTCGCCGCCGGGCGGCTCGCGGACGTCGTGCTGTGGCACCCGGCCACCTTCGGCACCGCACCGGAGCTCGTCCTGAAGTCCGGTTTCGTCGCCTGGGGCACCTCGGGCTCGGGCTCGGGCTCCACGCGGCTGACCCAGCCGCGCGTGGTGCGGCCCTACTTCGGCGGCCTCGGGTCCGCCCCGCGCCGGCTGTCGCGGGTCTTCGTCTCCGAGCAGTGCCTCGCCGACACCGGCGCCCGCAGGTCGCTGCCCGCCGGCGTGCGCTATGCCGCCGTCCGGGCCAGTCGCGGGCTGACCAGCGCGGACATGGTCGCCAACACCGCCCTGCCCGCGGTGGCCGTGCCGACGGAACCCGGGCCCGTCCTCGTCGACGGGCGTCCGGTGCCCGTGCACCGCGCGGCGGAGCTGCCGCTGACCCGCCTGCACCACCTGGCCTGAGGGGAGCGACCGTGCTCGACCTGCTGCTGCGCGACGTGCGCGTGATCACCGTCGACGACGCCCGCCCCACGGCATCCGCCGTCGGCGTCCTCGGCGGCCGCATCGTGGGCCTCGACGAGGACGTGGCGGACCTGCCGGCGCGCACGGTCGTCGACGGTGACGGCGCCGTCGTCGTCCCCGGGTTCGGGGACGCGCACAACCACATGGCGTGGTTCGGGCAGTCGCTGGGCGAGATCGACCTGTCCGCCGCGGCCACCCTGACCGCGGTCGGGGAGGCCGTGGCCGCGGGGTCGGCCGCCCTGCCCCCCGACGCCTGGGTCGTCGGCTCCGGCTACGACGACACGGTCCTCGGCAGCCACCCCGACCGGCACCTGCTGGACCGGGCGGCCGGGGGACGGTCGGTGTGGCTCAAGCACCGCTCGGGCCACATGAGCGTCGTCAGCAGCGAGGTGCTGCGGCGCTGCGGCGTCCTGGACGGCCGCGCCGACGCTCCGGACGGCGGCGTCGTCGTCCGCGACGGGTCCGGGCAGCCCACCGGCCTGCTGCAGGAGCGCGCGCAGCAGCTCGTCGACACCCTCGTGAAGCCCTATCCGGTGGACGAGGTCGCGACCGCGCTCGGCCGGGCGAGCGCGGTGTACGCCGCGGAGGGGCTGACCCACGTCGTCGAGGCCGGCATCGGCCTGGGCCTGCTCGGCCGCAGTCCGGTCGAGGCCGCCGCCTACCTCCTCGCCCGGGAGCGGGGTCTGCTGCTCACCCGCGTCGAGCTGATGGTGGCCAGCGACAGCCTGCACCCCCTCCGGGCGCACCCCCGCGACGGCATCGACGTGGGGCTGGACCTCGGGCTGCGCACCGGCTTCGGGGACGACCGGCTGCGGCTGGGCCCCATGAAGATCTGGCTCGACGGCTCCCTCATCGGCCGGACGGCCGCCCTCTCCGAGCCCTTCTGCGACCACGGGACGGCGGTGTTCCAGGACGACCCGGACCAGATGCGCCGCCGCGTGGTCGACGCGCACCGCGCCGGGTGGCGGGTGGCCGCGCACGCCATCGGCGACGACGCCGTCGAGCTGGCGCTGGACACGTTCGCCGAGGCAGCCCGGCTGCACCCACGCCACGACGTCCGCCACCGCGTCGAGCACGCCGGCCTGGTCCGTCCCGACCAGCTGGCGCGCTTCGCCGAACTGGGCGTGGTGCCGGTCCCACAGCCCCGCTTCCTGCACGCGGTCGGCGACACGATGGCCGCCGCGGTGGGCCCCCGGCGGGCCGACTGGCTGTACCGCCACCGGTCCTTCCTCGACGCCGGGCTCCGCGTGCCCGGCAGCTCCGACCGGCCGGTCGCCCCCGGTGCCCCGCTGCTCGGCATGCAGTCGATGGTCGAGCGCCTGTCCTCCGGCGGCTCGGTGATCGGCGCGGACAAGCGCGTGAGCGCCCACCAGGCGCTGCGCGCCTACACCCTCGACGAGGCATGGGCCAGCCATGACGAGCGGACCCGCGGGAGCGTCAGCCCGGGCAAGGTCGCCGACCTGGCGGTGCTGACCGACGACCCGCTGCGCGTCGACGCCGACCGGATCGGCGCCATCGGGGTCGTGGCGACGCTGCTCGCCGGGACGCCCGTGCACGACACCGGCCTGTTCGCGGGCCGTGACCTCTCCCCCGCCCCCGACCAGCCCCGAGGAGCGCACGCATGAGCGAACCCACCGCCCCGTCGCCCGGAGCGGGGACGAGGTCCCCCCTCGCGCACGCACCCGTGCACGTGAGCGGCCAGGACGCCCGCCGCGTCGCCTTCGCGGCCTTCGTCGGCACGGCCCTGGAGTGGTACGACTACTTCCTGTTCGGCACCGCCGCCGCCCTGGTCTTCAACCGGCTCTACTTCAGCACGCTGGACCCCGCGGCGGCGACGCTCGCGGCTTTCGCCACCTTCGGCGTCGGCTTCGTCGCCCGCCCGGTCGGCGCGGTCGTCTTCGGCGCGGTGGGCGACCGCATCGGCCGCCGTCCCGCCCTGCTGATCACCGTGGTCATGATCGGCGTGGCAACCGGGCTGATCGGCCTGCTGCCCGACTTCGCGGCCATCGGCGTCGCCGCGCCGGCCCTGCTGGTGCTGCTGCGCCTGGCCCAGGGCGTGGCCGTAGGCGGGGAGTGGGGCGGTGCGGTCACCCTCGCCGTCGAGCACGCCCCGCCCGACCAGCGCGGCCGCTACGCCGCCCTGCCGCAGCTGGGGTCGCCGGTGGGCACCCTGATGTCGTCGGGTGCCTTCGCGCGGGTGCGCGACGAGGTGACGGTGGACTGACGTCCTCCCGGGGTGCCAATAGGGCTACAAAGGCACCTCACGGGGGGCCGCTCGTGCCCGCTCGTGCCCGGCGCGCTCGGGCGTCACCGCGGTCACGATGCCGCGTGCAGCACCGCCACGAGCTCCTCCTCGGTGAGCCGCACCGGGTTGCCCTGCATGCTGCTGGAGCGCGCGGCCTTCCCGGCGACCTCGGCGTACTGCGCCGGCTGCAGGCCCACCGCCGCCAGGGACGGCACGTCGAGCGCGGCGACCGTCTCGCGCAGCCAGACCGGCGCGTCCTCGACGGTGGCGTCCTCTCGTCCGGTCAGCAGCCGGGCGACGTCGGCGTAGCGGCGCAGCCCCGGCGAGGCCGGCTCGCGCTCGCGCAGCGCCCGGAGGTTCGCCTCGACCACCGGCGCCAGCAGCGCCGCGCACACCGCGCCGTGCGGAGCGTCGACCATCCCGCCGACGACGCCGGCGACGCCGTGCACCGCCCCGAGCTTCGCGTTGGCCAGCGCGATGCCGCCGAACAGGCTGCACAGCGCCATCTCCTCGCGGGCGACGCGGTCGTCGCCGTGCTCGTAGGCGGGCCGCAGCGCCCGCGCACCACGCCGCAGCCCCTCGGCCGCGACGGCGTCGGTCGCCGGGTTGGCCCGGGGCGAGACGTACGGTTCCAGGCACTGGGTCAGGGCGTCGAGACCGCTGCTCGCCGTCACCGCGGGCGGGCAGGTCAGGGTGAGCAGCGGGTCCACCAGCGCGACCGCCGCCAGCAGGTGCGGGCTGCGGATGCTGGCCTTGATGCCGTGCTCCGGTGAGCCGAGCACGGCGTTGGCGGTCGCCTCCGCACCGGTGCCCGCCGTCGTGGGCACCGCGACGCACGGCACGGCCGGCCGCTCGACGGGCACACCGCGGCCGACGACCTCCAGGTGGTCCAGCGGATCCGTGCCGTTGCCGAGCAGGACCGCGACCGCCTTGCCGAGGTCCAGGACGCTGCCGCCGCCGATCGCGACGACGACGTCGGCGCCGGCCGCCCGCGCCGTGTCGGTCGCCGCCCGCACCTCGTCCACCGTCGGCTCGTGCGCGACGGCCACGACGGCGACCGGGTCGACCCCGCCCAGGAGGGAGCGGTGGCGCGACGGGTCCCTCCCCGTGCACAGCACGACCCTGCGGCCCAGGGCGGGCAGCAGCCCCGCGAGCTCGTCCGCGCGGCCCGGGCCGAACAGCACCCGCCGCGGGACGGCGAGGTCGAACGTGCTCACCGGCCCTCGTCCTGCGGGAGGTGCACGCCGTCCACCACCGCGTGCCGGGCCGGCTAGTGCGACCCGGTCCCGCCCGCGGCGTGGGCCTTGCGCCGGTGCACCGTGAGGTTCACGACGAGCACGATCAGCGCGCCGACGGCGAGCCCGACGAGCGCGCTGGCGAACGTGTTCACCAGCCACCCCACGACCCCGCCGAGGGCTCCGGTGGCCTCGTGCGCCAGCTCCTCCAGGTGGTGCACGACGCCGTACACGGCGTGCAGGCCGAGCTCGTCACTGCCGACCAGCAGGATGTGCCCGCCGACCCACAGCATCGCGGCGGTCCCGACCACGGTGAGGGCGGTCAGCAGCCGCGGCATGCCCTTGACCAGTCCACGGCCGAACGCGGCCACGCCCTTCTTCGACGACTGGGACAGCCGCAGCCCGGCGTCGTCCATCTTCACGATGAGCGCGACGACGCCGTACACCAGGATGGTGATGAGCAGCCCGACGACCGCGAGGATGATCGCCCGGGACCAGAACCGCTCGCTGGCCACCTCGTTCAGCGAGATCACCATGATCTCCGCCGACAGGATGAAGTCGGTGCGGACGGCTCCGGACACGATGGTCTTCTCGTCCGGCATCGCCTCCTCGCCCGCAGCGTGGTCGTCGTGGTGGCCGCTCAGCCGGTGCCACACCTTCTCCGCGCCCTCGTAGCAGAGGTAGGCGCCGCCGATCATGAGGATCGGGGTGAGCAGCCAGGGCAGGAACTGACTGAGCAGCAGGATCGCGGGCAGGATGACGAGCAGCTTGTTGCGCAGCGACCCGATCGCGATGCGCCGGATGATCGGCAGCTCGCGGTCGGCGGACAGGCCGCGCACGTACTGCGGCGTGACGGCCGTGTCGTCGACGACGACGCCGGCGGCCTTCACGCCGGCCCGGCCGGCCGCGGCCCCGACGTCGTCGATGGAGGCGGCTGCTGCGCGCGCCAGCAACGCCACGTCGTCGAACAGTGCTACGAGTCCACCCGCCACGTGACGTCCTCTCGATCGGTCGGCACCCGTGTGCCGTCAGAGTGATGGTGGTCCGTCCGGCCGTTTCGCGCGCGGCCACCGCGCCCGGACCCGGCCGGTCAGGTCCCGTCCTGCCCCGACCGGCCGCGGGCGACGGCGAGGTGGTGCGCCACGACCTCACCCAGGGACACGGCGTCGACGGCGACCGTGACGATCGTCGCGCCCTCGGCGGCGTAGCCGGCGGCCTCCTCGCCGGTGTAGGCGTGCACACCGACCGGCATCCCGGCCGCGCCGGCCCGGGCGACGATCGAGGAGAGGACGCCGCGCAGCTCGGCCCGGCGGTCCGCGCCGGTCAGCTCCAGGGACAGCGAGAGGTCGCCGGGACCGACGTAGACCCCGTCCAGCCCCTCGACGGCGAGGACGGCGTCGAGGTCGGCGAGCGCGGTCGCGGCCTCCACCATCACGACCACCAGCGGCTGCTCGGCCCCGCCGGAGAGCCGCCCGATCGACCGGCTCCCGGCCGGGGCGTAGCGGCAGGCGGTGACGACCTCCCGGGCGTGGTCGGCGTCGCGCACGTTGGGCACGATCACGCCGCGGGCGCCCAGGTCGAGCGGGCGCCCGACGTCGGCGAAGGACGGGCTGCGCGTCCGCACGAGCGGCACCGAGCCCGCCGCGGTGATCGCCGCCGCGGTGCCCGGCAGCTCGGCCTCGGCCGTGGCGCCGTGCTGCAGGTCGACGACCACGAAGTCCGCGCCGGTGCGGGCCAGGACCTCGCCGGTCACCGCACCGGGCAGCAGGCTCCACAGACCGTGGCACGGCTGCCCGGCCGACCACCGCTCCCGCAGGTCGACCTCGCTGGTCGTCATCGAGGACCACTCTCCCCCGCGGTCAGCCGGCCGAGCACGGCAGCAGCGTCAGGCGGACCGTCTCCGGGAGCTCCCCCAGCGCGGCCAGCAGCTCCGGGGGCGGCGTCGCGCTGACGTCGGTCACCGCGTACCCCAGCTCGCCGCGGGTGGCGAGCACCTGGCCGTCCACGTTGAGGCCGTGCTCGCCGACCAGCGCATCGGCGCGCGCGAGGACGCCGGGCACGTTGCGGTGCAGCAACGCGAAGCGGGCCGCCGAGGACCCGTGCAGGGCCACCGTGGGCAGGTTGACGCTCAGCGTCGTCGTCCCGGAGCTGGTGAAGTCGACGAGCTTGCCGGCCACGAACCGCCCGATGTCGTGCTGGGCCTCCTGGGTCGAGCCCCCGACGTGCGGCGTGAGGATGACGTTCGGCAGCCCCCGCAGCACGGAGGCGAACTCGTCCCCCTGCTCCCTCGGCTCGTCGGGGAACACGTCGACGGCCGCGCCCGCGACGTGGCCGCTCAGCACGTGGTCGCGCAGCGCCTCGTGGTCGACGACGAAACCCCGGGACAGGTTGAGGAACAGGCTGCGCCGCGGCATGCGGGCGAACTGCTCGCGGCCGAAGAGCCCGGCGTTGCCGGCCCGTCCGTCGACGTGCAGGGTCACCGTCTCCGAGCGCTCGAGCAGCTCCTCGAGGCTGCCGCAGGCCTGCGCGTTGCCCAGCGCGAGCTTGTCCTCCAGGTCGTAGAACAGCACCCGCATGCCCAGTGCCTCGGCCAGCACGGACAGCTGGCTGCCGATGTTGCCGTAGCCGACGATGCCCAGCGTCCGCCCGCGTATCTCGTGACTGCCGGCCGCGGACTTGTCCCAGGTCCCGGCGTGCAGCGCGCGGTCCCGGTCGACCAGCCGCCGGGCCAGGCAGATGATCTCCGCGATCGCCATCTCCACGACGCTGCGGGTGTTGGAGTAGGGGGCGTTGAACACCGCGACGCCGGCCGCGGCGGCGGCGGCGAGGTCGATCTGGTTGGTGCCGATGCAGAAGGCGCCGACCGCCGCCAGGCCGGGACTGCGGCGCAGCACCTCCGCGGTCACCAGGGTCTTCGACCGGATGCCCAGCAGGTCGACGCCGTCCAGGGCGGCGACGAGGTCCGCCTCGTCCAGGGCTCCGCGCAGCGACTCGGTCTCGTAGCCGGCCGAGCGGAGGAGGTCGGCCGCCACCGGGTCGATGTTCTCCAGCAGCAGGGCTCGGGGCCGGTCCAACGACGTCCTCCTCGTGAGCGGGGCGACCGGCCGCACGAGGTGGTCCCCGGGTCGCCGGCAGTCGGTCGACGGGGCGGCACGCTCGCCGGCCGTGCGGTGGTCCGATGATCGACCATCGCCGTCCGGGGACCACAGTGCCCGGTCCGTCGTGTCCGCGCCCTCCGACGTGCCCGGTCGTCCTCTGGACGACGTGCCCCGGGTCAGGGCGCCCGGGCGTCGGCCAGGAAGCGGGCGACGACCGACACCCACCGCTCCCTCGCCTGCTCGTTGCGCTCGAGGGTCGCCAGGCCGATCTGGGTCACGACCAGCGTCGCCGTCCCGTTCCGCTTCGGCTCACTGGTGACGACGACGGAGGAGCCGTCCCGGGCCCTCGTCCGCCAGGTGATCCGCCGGTCGGTACCGCTGATCCGCAGGCCGGCGTCGTCGACGACCCCCTGTACGGTCTCGTCCCGGCCGGCGAACTCCTGCCACCGCTCCATGAGCTCGGCCGTGCCGAGCCCCGTCGCCCGGCTCACGCTGGTCTGGAAGGTCCCGTCCGGCCGCTGCCCCGGGATCCGGCGGCCGATGTGCTGCTCGTAGGCCACCGTCACCGACTGGGCCCACCAGCCGACCTGCTCGAGGGTGCCGTCCAGTTCCTGGTACACCCGCAGGGCGATCGCCCGGTGGTCGAGGCGCTCGGCGCCGATGTGGTCCATGAACCGCAGCCAGTCGTCCCACGTGCGGCCGGTGGCCCGCTCGACCGGGCCGATCCGGGGGTTGGTCGCCATGGGACGGCATCCTGCCGGGCAGTGCAGGGGGACGGCGGACGGGCGAGACTGGCTCATCAGGTGACCGGCCGGCGTGGGAGCTGTCGATGATGACCGTGGTGACGACCACCCGGCTGCGGCCGGGCGGGGAGGACGAATGGGACGCGGCGGTACGGGCCCGGTTCGAGTCGGCGCGCGACCGGCCGGGCTGGGTCTCGGGACAACTGCTCACCCCGACGGAGGAACCCCGCAGCCGGGTCCTCGTCGGCACCTGGCAGAGCCGGGAGGACTGGGAGGCCTGGCACCACGACCCCGCGTTCCTCGAGCAGCGGTCGACGCTCGAGCGGCTCGAGGAGGAGCCGAGCCGGACGGAGTGGTTCGAGGTCGTCGAGGACGCCCGTCGCGGCTGACCGGCCCGGTCCGCCCGGTGCCGCGCGGGCCGTCCCGGGCCGGCGGGTGACCGCCCACCGCGGCGGGGCACCGGCCCGGACGCCGACCCCGGGGGCAGCGGTCGCCTTCGCCGACCTGGGCCGGCCGTTCGTGATCGCCCACCGCGGCGGGGCCCTGCAGGTCCCCGAGCACACGCTGGAGGGCTACCGGGTCGCGGTGGGCCAGGGCCTGCCGGTCATCGAGCAGGACGTGTCCGTGCTCGCCGACGGCGGCCTCGGGGTCATGCACGACGGGACCGTGGACCGCACGACGACCTCCACCGGCAACGTCGCCGACCACACGTCGGTGTCCTGGAAGCAGCTGGACATCGACGCCTCGGTCACCCTCGGCGGAGGCTGGCCCGACGGGCTGCGCCCCCCGCTGTTCGAGGAAGTGCTCACCGAGTTCGGCAACCGCGTCCTCCTCTGCGCCGAGGCCAAGAGCCGCGACGCGATGGGCCCGATGATCGACGCGCTCGACCGGCGCGGCATCAGCCCGGCGTCGGTGCTGCTGCAGTCCTACGCGCTCGCCGACTGCCGGCTGGCGCGCTCCCGGGGGTGGGACGTCGTCTGGCTGGGCAGCACCGACGTCGCCCGGGCCGCCGCCGAGGGCATCGGCTGGATCGGCCCGGAGGCGGGCAGCGTCACCGAGGCGGTCTGCACGCGGGCGCACGCGGCCGGGATCGAGGTGGCCTGCCACACGGTCAACCGACGGCACCAGCGCGACGCCCTCCTCGCCGACGGCGTGGACGCGGTCTTCTCCGACGACCCGGTTTACGTCGCGGGGGACGCGGGGCGGCGCACGTCGGACCTGTTCGCCCGGCAGGTCTGGCTGCCCGGGATGCTGCCCGACACCGGCCGCGGCCGGTTCCACCCGGACGACTCCTCGTGGGGCTGCGACGCCTCCGACGCCGCCACCTCCACGCTCATGGGCTTCCTGGCACCGCCGGACCCGGCGGCGTTCACCCTGCACCTGGACATCCGCGTGGACGAGGTCCGCGCCGACAGCCGCTCGAGCTGCGGGTGGGTCCTCCTGAGCACCGACGACCACCCGTACCGGCCGTCCCGCCCGTCGCCCGGCGCCCACGGCTACCTCCTCCTCCTGCGGGCAGACGGCGACCTCGAGGTCCGTCGGGTGACCGAGGGGGTGGCCACCACGCTGGCGTCCTCGACGGGGGGACCGGTGCTGCGGGCGGGCGCCTACGTCCCGCTCCGGGTCCGCGTCACCCCCTCGAGCCTCCTGTTCGCCCGCGCGGACACCGACGGCGTGACCGTGACCGTTCCGGACGCCACCCACCGACCCGTGCCCGTCGTCCACCTCGGCAGCGCGTCCGCAGGGGTCCGCTTCAGGAACCTGGTGCTCGCATGACCGACCCCCGCGAACTCCCGGGCCACGGCCCGGCCGACCCCGACGGCTACCTCATCGAGGAGGTCCCCGAGGGCTACCGGTGGACCTGCCGCGCCGACGGCCGCACCGCAGGGCCCTTCCCCAGCCGCGACGCGGCCGTCGACTCCGCCGAGGCGGACGGCACCGCCTGACGCCGGCGGGAACGGCACGGCTGTCCGACGTCGACCGACGAGTGGATGCGTCGGGTGGAGGAGCCACGGATCGCCGACCGGGCGCCGGGCACGACCGTGGGTCCGGGCGCGCACGTCGCCGGGCTCGAGGTCGGGGCGGTGCTCGGGCGGGGCCGGCTGAGCACCGTCCACCGGGCGCGGGACGTGACGACCGGTCCCGAGGTCGCGCTGAAGGTCCTCCCCGCCCCGGCCGCGCCGAGGCGGCCCGGCGCTTCGTCCGGGAGTTCGAGCTCGCCCGGACGCTCGCCCACCCGCACGTCGTCCCGGTGCACGAGCACGGGACGCTCCCGGCAGCACCGGGCCGGGCAGGTGCGCTGTGGCTGACGATGGACCTGCTGGAGGCCGGCACCGCCACCGACCTGGCCCTCCCGACGACGGCGAGCCCGACCTGCCCCGCGTCCTCGCCGTGCTGACGCAGGTGGCCCAGGCGCTCGACCACGCCCACCGCCTCGACGTCGTCCACCGGGACGTCAAGCCCGCCAACGTGCTGCTGCGGACCGCCGACCCCGTCGACGCGGCCCTGGGCGACTTCGGGATCGCCCAGTTCCTCGACGAGGCCGCTCCCCTGGCTCCGCGCGGCCGCGTCGCGGGCTCGGTCCCGTACGCCTCGCCCGAGGTCCTGCGGGCGCACCGGCTCACGCCCGCCACCGACGTCTACTCCCTGACCTGCACTCCCGCGCTCGATGTCGATGAACGGCAGCGCCCCCCGGTTCACCGGCGGATGTCGGGCAACGGCGTGCCCTACGGCGGCATCCTGCTGACCGCCCTCGTCACGCTGTTCGGCGTCGCGCTGAACGCGTTCAACCCCGGCCAGGCCTTCGAGATCGTGCTCAACATGTCGGCCCTGGGTGCCCGCCGTGGCCCGCGAGCGGGTCGGCTCCACCGGCGACCACCCGGTGGTGGCCAACCCGCCGCTGGGTGGCAGCACCGCGTCGCACCGGCGCGAGGACACCTGACCGACCGCACCGATCGCCCGAACAGGCGTGGCTCCCGGCGGGGGTCCCGGCGGGGGACTCCCGCTCCCCCGGGCGCCGGCGGGGTCGCCGCCCGGACCCAGCGGCGTGGCCGACGTCCTCGTGCGTCCGCGTCGGTCCCACGACCGGCGGCGGGGTGCCACACTCGTCCCCTCCTCGGGGCGTGGCCGAGCAGCGGGCCGACGGACGAGGCGGAGCTCCTCCGGCGGTGGCCGACGGTCGCCGGCGCCGATGACGTCCTCCTCGCTGCCGGGGTCTCCCGCCCCGCGCAGCCCAGCGAGGCACCCGGGGTGGTGGGGTCCGTGGGTCGGGTCGCGCACCCGACCGTCCGGGCGCGGTCGGCTCCGGCCACCGGGGACGCGCTCCACCCGTCGCCGGAGAGGTCCGGGCCCTGAGGAGGGCGACCCGCATGGAGGAGACGGTGCGAGCAGCGCCTCCGGGTGACCGCTCCCCGGCCGCGTCCGGCGCCGCGGCGACCGAGCCGACCACGACCGCCACGGCGGACGGCGCGGCCGCTCCGCAGCCGGGTGACCACTCCCAGGAGGAGATCACCGGCTACGTCCGCTCCCCCAGCGACGCCCTCCGCACCGTCGTCTCCACGCTCGCCGCCCTCCTGCTGGTCGTCCTCGCCCAGTGGTCGCGCGACGCCGTCCTGTCGCTGGACGAGGACCTCCTCGAGCGGTCGTCGTTCACGACCCCGGCCGTGGGCCGGATCCTGGCCGGGGTGTCGACCCTGCTGGTGATCGCGTCGATCACCGCGGCGTGGGTCACGCCCCTGCTGACGCGGCGCTACCGGCTGTTCGGTCACCTGCTCGTCAGCGGCGTCCTCGTGACGGTGCTGCTGCGAGGGGTGGCGTGGTCCCTCGACCGGGGGAGGGACACGGACGTCCTCGTGCGGGAGGTCGACCGGCGCGGCGGGGTCGACAGCACGCTCACGGTGGACGGCCTCGCCGTGGCCGCGGCCTCGTTCGTGGTCCTCGCGCCGTTCGTGTCCCGCCGGTGGCGGCGCGCGGGGTCCCTGCTGCTGGCGCTGGTCACGTCGCTGCGGCTGCTGGTGCCGATCGCCTACCCGGCGACCCTGGCGGCGGCGCTCGTCCTCGGCGCCGCCGCGGGTTCCGGCACGCTCCTGCTGCTCGGCCGTCCCGACAGCCGGCCGACGCGAGCCGCTGTCGCCGCCGCACTGACCGGCGGCGGCCTCACACCGGTCGGCCTGGAGCCGGCAGCGGTCGACGCCCGTGGCTCCGTCCCCTACGTCGCGACACTGGACGACGGCAGCCGGGTGTTCGCCAAGGTCGTCGGCGCCGAGAACCGCGCCGCGGACCTGCTGTTCCGCGCCTACCGGTTCCTCCGGCTGAAGAACGTCGGGGACGAGCGCCCGTTCTCCTCGCTGCGCCGCACCGTCGAGCACGAGGCGCTGGTGTCGCTCCTGGTCCGGGACGTCGGCGCGCGGACCCCGCGGCTGCGGGCCATCGCCCCGGTCGGGAAGGACTCCTTCCTGCTGTCCCACGACCTCGTCGACGGCACCACCCTCGACCGGGTGCCCGACGGGGCGATCACGGCGCCGGTGCTGCACGGCATCTGGCAGCAGGTGGCCGTCCTGCGCCGGCACCGCGTCGCCCACCGCGACCTGCGCCGGGCCAACGTCCTCCTCGACCGCGCGGGCTCTCCCTGGCTCATCGACTTCGGCTTCAGCGAGGTCGCCGCGGGAGACGCACTCCTGGACGCCGACGTCGCCCAGCTCCTCGTCGCGCTGGCACTGCAGGTCGGTGTCGACCCCGTCGTCGACGCCGCGATCGCCGAGCTCGGACCCCAGGCGGTGGCCGCCTCCCTGCCCCGACTGCAGCCCAACACGTTCAGCGGCGCCACCAGGGACGCGCTGAAGGGGCGCGAGGACCTGGTCGCGCAGCTCCGCGCTGCGGTGTCGACCCGGTGCGGGGTCCCCGAGCCGAGGCTGGAGGCCCTGGAGCGCATCAGCCCCAGGACGCTCCTGACGATCGTCGTGCTGGTCGTCGTGACCTACCTCCTCCTGCCCCAGCTCGGTGACGTGCCCGGCATGGTCGACCGCGTCCGGGAGGCCGACTGGGCCTGGTCGCCGCTCATCCTGGCGACGTCGGCGCTGACCTACGTGGGCGCGACCCTGTGCATCGTGGGCGCCGTTCCCGCCCGGCTGCGCCTGCTGCCCACGTTCGTCGCCCAGCTCGCCTCCTCGTTCGCCACGAAGCTGGCGCCGGCCGGCCTCGGTGGGATGGCCCTGAACGTCCGCTACCTGCAGAAGAGCGGCGTCGACCTGGCGGTGGCCACCTCGGGCGTCGGGCTCGGCTTCGTGAGTGGCTTCGTCGTCCACGTCGTCCTGCTGCTGGTGTTCGCCGTCTGGGCCGGCGAGTCGGTGCTCGGCTCCATCCGGTTGCCGAACCCGGAGGTCGTCGTCTGGGGCGCCCTGGCAGTGCTCACCCTGACCGCCGCCGCGCTCGCCGTCCCGACCGTCCGCCGGCTCGTCGTCAGCAGGGCGGTCCCCCTGCTGCGCCGGTCGGTCGGCGGCGTCGCCCGTGCCCTCCGCAGCCCCGGGAAGCTCGCGCTGCTGCTCGGCGGCTCCGCCCTGGTCACGCTCGGCTACCTCGTCTCCCTCTACCTCTCCACGCGCGCCCTGGACGGTGCCCTGGGCTTCGCGACCGTCGGCGCGGTCTACCTCGCCGGCGCCGCCGTCGCGGCCGCTGCCCCCACGCCCGGCGGCCTCGGCGCGCTGGAGGCGGCCGTCATCGCGGGTCTGGTCGCCGCCGGGATGGACCACACGATCGCCGTCCCGGCCGTCTTCCTGTACCGCATCGCGACGTTCTGGCTCCCGGTGCTCCCCGGTTGGGTGGCCTTCACCTGGCTCCGGAGGTCGGAGTACCTCTAGGCCCCGGGGTCGTGCCGTGCCCGGGCTCGTCCCGACGACGTCGCCGGCGTGCCGGTGGTCGACGCGCCGGCGCAGGTGCCCGGCTCGTCCCCGGACGGGCCCGGTCGGCAGTCGAGGTAGGCATCCAGTGCGGCGGCGCCACCGAGCATGGCGCGGCTCCTGGCCGAGAGGCGGGCCCGCCAGTCGCGGAGCAGGGACTCCAGCGGTGCGACGCCCCCGGCGGATCGGACCTGGGCGATCACGGGGGCGACCTGCTCCAGCAGGTGGCCGCCCCGTCTGAGCTGGTGGGCGAGCAGGGCGTCGCGCACGTCGGCCGCGGTGTAGACCCGGTAGCCCGTCTGCGGGTCCCGACGCGGCTGGAGCAGGCCGGCGCGTTCCCACTTGCGCAGCGTGGCCGGGCGGACGCCGAGCCTCCTCGCCAGGGGGCCGACGAACACCTCGCCGCGTTCCTGCGGTACCGGCTCGAGGTCGCGGAGCGCGGCTTCGACGGCCTGGAGGGTGCGGCGGTCGTCGAGCAGCTGGGCGTGGCTCTCGTCGACGAGCCGGAGCGCGTCCTCGGTGGCGTCCCGGTTGACCGCCTGCATGATCGCCGTGGCCGTCCGGTGGCCGTGTCCGGCCACGAGGGCGAGGAACGCGCGCAGGGCCTGCGCGTGCCGCGGCGTGTAGGTCCGGTAGCCGTGCGGGCTCCGGTCAGCCGCCGGGAGGATGCCGGCCGCCTCGTAGTTCCTCACCGCCTGCGTGGACAGGCCGTGCGCTCGGGCCAGGTCGACCGGCCTGAGCTGTCGGCCGCCTTGAAGGTCTCGCGGCACTGTCCCGCCTTTTCCACTGCGAAGTCTTCACCGCAGGTTCAACGATACCGTCGAGGTCATGACTGCTGGGATCACGGAGGCCGCCTCCGTCGTCGACGCTGCTGCCCTCATGGGGTTGCTCCCGACCAGGCCGCGGCTGCTCGCCCTGGGCGAGCCGACCCACGGCGAGGAGGTCCTGCTCGAGCTGCGCAACGACCTCTTCCGGCACCTCGTCGAGCAGGAGGGCTACCGGACCATCGCGGTCGAGAGCGACTGCCTGGCGGGCCTGGTCGTGGACGAGCACGTCACCTCCGGCACCGGCACGCTCGACGACGTCGTGGCGCGCGGCTTCAGCCACGGGTGGGGCGCGCTCCCGGGCAACCGGGAGCTGGTTCGCTGGATGCGCACGTACAACGAGGGCCGGCCCGAGTCGGAGCGGGTGCGCTTCGCCGGCTTCGACGGCCCGCTGGAGATCACCGGCGCCGCGAGCCCGCGGCAGGCGCTCACCGCACTGCACGCCCACCTCGCCGCCCGGGTGGACGCCGACCTGCTCCCCTGCACCGCCGAGACGCTCGACCGCCTGCTCGGCGCCGACGACCGGTGGACCGAGCCCGCCGCCATGCGGGACCCGTCCCGGTCCGTGGGCCGGACGCCGGAGGCCGGGCGGCTGCGGCTGATCGCCGACGACCTGGTGGCGCTGCTCGACGAGCAGGCGCCCGGCCTGGTCGCCTCCTCGTCGCGCGAGGAGCGGGACCGGGCACGCGCGTACGGGCGCACCGCCACCGGCCTGCTGCGCTACCACTCCTGGATGGCCGACTCGTCCCCGGGCCGCCTGGCGAGGTTGCTCGGCGTGCGGGACTCGATGATGGCCGCCACCCTGCTCGCCCTCGCCGAACGGGGTCCGACGCTGGTGCACGCCCACAACGCCCACCTACAGCGGGACGAGAGCTCGATGCGGATGGGCGGCCTGCCGGTGCAGTGGTGGAGCGCCGGCGCGATCGTCAGCGCCCGACTGGGAGCGGAGTACGCCTTCCTGGCCACGGCCCTCGGCACGATCGGCCACCAGGGTGTCGACGCCCCGCCCCCGGACACCCTCGAGGGGCTCCTGTACGCGCTCCCGCAGGAGCGTTGCCTCCTCGACGCCCGCCGGCTGGCCACCGTGCTCGCCGACGTGCGGCCCGCCCCCCGGGTGTCCCCGTGGTTCGGGTACGCCCCGCTCGACCCGGCCCACGTGGCCCGCACCGACGGGATCGTGTTCGTCAAGGACGCCCGGCCGAGCCAGGCTCCCCCGGCGTCCAGCGACGTCTGACGACCTCGTCGGAGCGGATCCGTCTCCTCGGCCCGACGGCGCCGGCGGGACCGGGGGTCGTTCAGTCCTCCTGCGCGGCCGCCCGTCGTTCCGCGCCCGTCTCCTCCGCGTAGCCGACGTCCTGGCCGGCCACGCGCCCCACGAAGGTCTCGGAGTCACCCGTCCCCGTCGTGCCGTCCGCGTCCGGCCCCTCGCCGGGACCGCCACCCGTGGCACGTGACAGCGCCTGCGCGTCGTCTCGCTCGACGTCGTCCTCTCCCGGACGTGGCTCGTACTGCATGGCCGGACCTCCGTGTCCCCCGGCGGTGCCGGTGATCGACGATCGGGGCGAGCCGGACATGCCCGGCCCGGGCGCGGCCGACACGCACCCGGGCGATCGGATCCGCCCGTCGTGCGCCCGGCGCCCCCCGTCGGCCCCCGGCCCCGCCCTCCCCCGGTGTCCGCCCGCCCGGCCGGCCCGGCTGACCCAACCTCCCGGGACGGCCGCAGACACCGGGACCGAGCCCCTTTCCTCAGCCCCACGTCCGTGGTCGACTTCGCTTCTCGCCGTCCCGGCGGCGTCAGTGGCTATCTGGAGGCAGCGATGTCCCTGGAACAGGACGTAGCGGCGGCCCGCGAGGCGGTCGATGCCCTCGAGCAGGCGTGCGGACCGGTGACGAGGCACTTCGGCGACACCATCGACGCGCGCCGGCTGCGGGTCGACGTCGGGCGGCTGCGCGACGACCTCAACCTGCTGTGCGGCGCACACTCCCGCACACCGCACGAGCCCTTCGCGGCCGTCTACGGCGACGGCGACGACGACGGGTTGGGCGGGTCGGGCCGCACGCGGCGGTGACCACCACCGCGCCACGCGGAGCCGGGGCGGCCGCTCCCGGACGCCGGACGGGGACGGACACCTCGGGCCGTGCGGCCATCGGCGCTCGGACGCTGCGCACCGACCGCTGGTGGGTCCAGCCACTGCTGACCGTCGTGGCGCTGGTGGCCTTCATCGTCTACTCGGCGTTCCGGGCGTTCCAGGACGCGCACTACTTCGCCGAGCCCTACATCTCGCCGTTCTACTCGCCGTGCATCACGACGGCGTGCGAGGGCGACACCTTCCCGGAGCTGTTCACCGGGCCGGCCTTCATCTCCCCGGCGATCTACATCCTCGTCGTGCCGCTCGGCTTCCGGCTGACCTGCTACTACTACCGGAAGGCCTACTACCGCTCGTTCTGGCTCTCGCCCCCGGCGTGTGCGGTCGCCGAGCCGCACCGGCGGTACACCGGTGAGACACGGCTGCCGCTGCTCGGGCAGAACCTGCACCGCTACTTCTTCTACCTGGGCCTGGTCTTCAACGTCGTCCTCACCTACGACGCCGTCCTCGCCTTCCGCGACGAGACCGGCGCCTGGGGCCACATGGGTCTGGGCACGCTGGTGCTCCTGGCCAACGCGGCCCTGCTGTGGCTGTACTCGCTGTCGTGCCACTCCTGCCGGCACATCGTCGGCGGCCGGCTCAACTCCTTCTCCCGCCACCCGCTGCGCTACCGGTTCTGGACGCTCGCGTCGCGGCTGAACGCCCACCACATGAGGTACGCGTGGGTGTCGCTCTTCGGCGTCGCGTTCGCCGACTTCTACGTGCTGCTGCTCGCCACCGACACCATCTCCGATCTGAGGTTCTTCTGATGGATCTCGAGAGGCACGAGTACGACGTCGTCGTCGTCGGCGCGGGCGGTGCCGGGCTGCGGGCGGCGATCGAGGCCCACGAGTCGGGGGCGCGCACCGCCGTGGTGTGCAAGTCCCTGCTCGGCAAGGCGCACACGGTCATGGCGGAGGGCGGCATCGCGGCGGCGATGGCCAACCTCTACCCCGAGGACAACTGGCGGGTGCACTTCCGCGACACCATGCGCGGCGGGAAGATGCTCAACCACTGGCGGATGGCGCAGCTGCACGCCCAGGAGGCGCCGGACCGGGTCCGCGAGCTGGAGGACTGGGGCGCCCTGTTCGACCGCACCCCGGACGGCCTGATCAGCCAGCGTGACTTCGGCGGACACCGCTACGCCCGCCTCGCCCACGTCGGCGACCGCACCGGCCTCGAGCTGATCCGGACGCTGCAGCAGCGCACCGTGGCCCTCGGCGTCGACGTGTACATGGAGTGCACGGTCACCCGGCTGCTCACCGACGCCGACGGGATCACGGGCGCCTTCGGGTACTGGCGCGAGTCCGGGCGCTTCGTGGCCTGGCAGGCGCCGTCGGTCGTGCTGGCGACCGGCGGCATCGGCAAGTCCTACAAGGTCACCTCGAACTCCTGGGAGTACACCGGCGACGGGCACTCCCTCGCCCTCCAGGCCGGCGCCACGCTCGTGAACATGGAGTTCGTGCAGTTCCACCCGACCGGGATGGTGTGGCCGCCGTCGGTGCGCGGGATCCTCGTGACGGAGAGCGTGCGCGGCGACGGCGGCGTCCTGAGGAACTCCGCGGGCAACCGCTTCATGTTCGACTACATCCCCGACTTCTTCCGCAAGGAGACCGCGGAGACCGAGGAGGAAGCCGATCGCTGGTACGACGACAAGAGGAACAACCGGCGTCCGCCCGAGCTGCTGCCCCGCGACGAGGTCGCCCGCGCGATCAACAGCGAGGTGAAGGCCGGGCGCGGCACCCCGCACGGTGGCGTCTTCCTCGACATCGCCTCGCGCCGCTCGGCGGAGTACATCCGCAAGCGGCTGCCCTCGATGTACCACCAGTTCCGGGAGCTGGCCGAGGTCGACATCACGGCCGAGGCGATGGAGGTCGGGCCCACCTGCCACTACGTGATGGGCGGGGTGGAGGTCGACCCCGACACCGAGGCGGCCCGCGTCCCGGGCCTGTTCGCGGCGGGTGAGGTCGCCGGCGGCATGCACGGGTCCAACCGGCTCGGCGGCAACTCCCTGTCCGACCTGCTGGTGTTCGGACGGCGGGCGGGGCTGGCCGCCGCGGAGCACGCCCGGGAGCGCACGGGCCGGATCGCCCTGGACGACGACGCGCTGGCCGACGCCGGGCGGGCGGCGCTGGCGCCGTTCGAGCGGGAGGGCGGCGAGAACCCCTACACCGTGCAGCACGACCTGCAGCAGACGATGCACGACCTCGTCGGCATCATCCGCACCGCGCCGGAGATGGAGCAGGCCCTCGAGCGGATCGCCGCGCTCAAGGAGCGGGTGGCGAGGCTGTCGGTCGAGGGCCACCGGCAGTACAACCCCGGCTGGCACCTGGCGCTCGACCTGCCGCACATGCTGGTCGTCAGCGAGTGCATCGCCCGCGCGGCCCTCGAGCGGGAGGAGAGCCGGGGCGGGCACACCCGCGACGACTTCCCGGCCACCGACGCCGAGTGGGCCCGGACGAACCTCGTCTGCTCACGCGCGCCTGACGGCTCGGTGGCGCTGACCCGACAACCGCTCCCGCAGATGCCACAGGAGCTGGCCGAGATCTTCGAGGAGGTCCCGGCATGACGTACGACGCCACGTTCCGGGTCTGGCGCGGGGACGCCGGCGGGGGCGACCTGCAGACCTTCACCGTGGCGGTCAACGAGGGCGAGGTGGTGCTCGACGTCATCCACCGGCTGCAGGCCACCCAGGCCGGGGACCTCGCCGTCCGCTGGAACTGCAAGGCCGGCAAGTGCGGGTCCTGCAGCGCGGAGATCAACGGGCGCCCGCGGCTGATGTGCATGACGCGGATGAGCACGTTCGGCGAGGACGAGACGGTGACGGTCACCCCGATGCGGACGTTCCCCGTCATCCGCGACCTGGTCACCGACGTGTCCTTCAACTACGCGAAGGCCGCACAGATCCCGGCGTTCACGCCGCGACCGCGGGACGAGGACGGCAACCACCGGATGCAGCAGGTCGACGTCGAGCGGTCGCAGGAGTTCCGCAAGTGCATCGAGTGCTTCCTCTGCCAGGACACCTGCCACGTCATCCGTGACCACGAGGACAACAAGGAGGTCTTCGCCGGACCCCGCTTCCTCATCCGGCTGGCCGAGCTCGACATGCACCCGCTGGACTCCCGGGACCGGCGAGGTGCTGCCCAGGACGACTTCGGGCTCGGCTACTGCAACATCACCAAGTGCTGCACCGAGGTGTGCCCGGAGGGCATCCACCTCACCGACAACGGCATCATCCCGCTCAAGGAGCGGGTGGCGGACCGCAGGTACGACCCGCTCACCTGGCTGGGGTCGAAGATCGGGCGGCGCCCGCGGCACTGAGCGCGACCCGGTCGCCCCGGGGCCCCGGCGGGCGGGGTCCCCGGGGCGAGTCCGTTCCCGGACCCGGGTGGTGGCGTCTCCCCGGGTGGGTCAGGGAGCCTGGACGAGGCCCAGGCCGCGGTCGGCCGGGTCGGCGTCCGCAGCCAGGCCGGCGGTCGTCGCGGTGGCCAGGACCTTGGCGAGGGTCGCGCGGGCCGACAGCGGGACGTCGGACCGGGTCAGCTCCTCCCACCACAGCGCGGCCACGCCCGCCACGTGCGGCGTGGCCATGCTCGTGCCGCTCAGGGCGGTCAGGCCGCCGCCGAGCTTGGCCGACAGGACTGCGACACCCGGACCGCTGACCTGCGGGAAGGTGTTGGAGAAGGGCGCCACCCGCAGGCCGCCGGCGCTCTCGCCCAGGGCGCCGACGGACACCACGCCGTCGGCCGCGGCGGGGATGGACACGGCGATCTCGTAGTCGGGGTCGACGTCGCGGCGGCTCTCGTTGCCCGCGGCCGCGACGAGCACGCACCCGCCGCCGAACGGCTCCCTGCCCCGGGCCACGCCCATGAGCGCGTCGAACATGCGCAGGTTGGCGCGGTAGGCCTCCAGCGCGACGGAGGTGGCCAGGTCCGCCGGCCAGCCCCGGCCGACGAGGTCCTTCACCAGGCCGGGGAAGTCGAAGCCCAGGGACATGGAGATGACCTGGGCGTGGTTGTCCAGCGCCCACTGGATGCCGCGGAAGATCATCTCCGAGTCGCCGCCGCCGTTGTCGCCGAGCACCTTGCCGATGAGTGCGTGCTCGATGCCCGGGGCGACGCCGATCCGGGTGCCGTCCACGTCGCGGCCGAGGACGGTGCCGGCGCAGTGCGTCCCGTGCCCCTGCTTGTCGCCGTTGCCGGATCCCGAGAAGTCCATCTGGGTCAACGTCACGCCGGTGAAGGCCGGGTGTGCCGCGTCGATGCCCGTGTCGAGGACGGCCACGACCACTCCCGCCCCGGTGCGCGCGGACCGGTCCGCGCCGACGGCGGTCACGCCCCAGGCCGTCCCGGCGGCCTCGGTGGGCCCGTCCTCCGGCTCGCCGACGGGGTGGATGAGCGTCGTCGGCATGACCGGTGCGATGGCCCGCACCTCCGGGTCGCGGCTGAGCGACCGGACGTCGGACTTGTCCAGCCGCTCGACGTCGACCCGCAGCCCCACGGAGCCGAGGTCCGGCGTGCCCAGCGTCGCCGCTCCCCCGAAGGGCTCGCCCGTGTTGGCGTCGGTCAGGTCCCGCAGGACGGTGTAGGTGCGCATGCTGCTCCCTCTCGAGGAGATCGGTGTGTCGGTGGTCGGCCGCCGGCGGGATCGGGGCCGGACGGCGGACCCGGGCACGAGGGTCGGCAGCCGCCATCACCGGGCCGTCACCTGCTCGTCACGGCGGCGGACGGCGTCCCCCGCAGGCGTCCCTGCACGGCGTCCCCGGTGCGGTGGCCCCCCGGTGCCTGCCTCCTCCGACCCGAGAGGTCGCCCCGCCGAGGGTGGTGGTGACGCGGCGGTGACGGTCTCGTGATGCGGCGTCGGGTCCCATCGCGGCATCGGCAGGTGACCGGTGGGCTCACCGCCGCGTGCACCGATGTCCGCCGGAGCGGCGTGGGAGGGGACGGACATGGCGGAGTCAGGCATGGCGGGGTCAGGCTCCACGGGTCGCGCGGCGGCCGTGCCCCGCCCCACCCGGACGGTGCGCGCCACCCCGCAGCCGGGGGTCGCCACGTCCCACCGCCGCGCCGGGCGGGGCGCCCTCCCCGACCGGGTGGTCAGGGAGCCCACCGCCGTCCGTGCCGGCGGTGCGTATCACCCGGCCCGTCCCGACGCTCCACCGCACGAGCAGAGGCGGCGGACTGCCGGGGTCCACGACCGGAGCTCGAGGCGGTCGGGCAGATGACGATCTTCCTGAGTTATGCGCGAGGGGACGAGGACGTCGTCAAGACGATGGCCCGGGCGTTCGAGGCCGCCCGGCGGGAGATCTGGTACGACCACGACCTCGACGGCGGCGACATCTGGTGGCCCACGATCCTCGACCGCATCCGCTCGTGCAGCGTCTTCGTGTTCGCGCTGTCGGACAGGTCCCTCGAGTCGCGGGCGTGCCTGTCGGAACTGGACTACGCGGAGAAGCTCGACCGGCCGATCCTCCCGGTGCTCGTGGGGCCGGTGAGCACACCGCACGCCAACCCGCTCGCCACGAGGCAGTTCGTGCAGTTCCTCGTCGACGACGCCGTGACGGCGTTCGAGGTGCTGGCCGCGGCCGACCGCTCCGCCGAGCGGTGCCCACCCCTGCCGGTGCAGCTCCCCCCGGAGCCGCCCATCCCGTTCGCCTACCTCCGCCAGATCACCCACCAGATCGAGGCCGGTCCGCTGCTCCCACCGGCCCAGCTGGACGTCATCACCGAACTGCGGAGGTCACTCGCCGAGGAGACCGAGCAGTCGGTGCGGCAGGACATCGTGGCCATCCTGCGCCTCCTGTTCGACAAGCCCTGGCGGACGAAGGCGGCAGGCCTCGAGATCCAGGCCACGCTCGAGGCCCTCCGCCTGGTGGAGGAGGAGACCGCGCTGATCACGGGGACCGAGCAGGCACCAGGTCCCCATCCCGACGCTGATCCCCCAGCCCCGTCGGCCGAGGAGCCGGCGCCCGCACCCGACCACGGGGCGCAGGAGGGTGCGGGGACGCGACCGGGCCCCGAACCTCCTCCCGGCCCGGGTCCGGCGCCCGGGGCGCCCGGCGCGTCCGAGGCGGCCCGGCCGTTGAACGCGGACCCGGGGAGCGGTCCGGATCCCGAGGACCTCTTCCTGACCCGGGTGACCGAGATCAACGCCCACCGCTGGGGACCTGGGACCCACCGCACCGCCGCACCCGACCCGGCCGAGACGGCGGAGGACGTCTTCACCCGCCGGACCGAGGAGGTCTTCGGCCAGCTGCGCACGGGGACCGCCGCCCGGCAGGCTCGGGAGTCCGCACCGGGCGGCGGGACGGACGACCCGCCGCCCACCTTCCCCGGGGTCTCGCACGCCGAGCAGCCGTCCCCGAAGACGGCGGCCACGGATGCGCCTGGTGGACACACCCGGCCCGGGGAACACGACGCACCCGCCGACCCCGGCGGCCACGGCCAGCCCCTGGGCGGCACCGCGCGAGGTGGACCGGCTGGAACGACCACGACCGTGGCCGGCGGCCCCGTCCTCACGGCGCCTCCGACCCGTCGCGCCCTGGGGATCACCGGGTTGCTGCTGTCCGTCGGCTTCGGTGCCCTCGCCACCGTCGTCGTGGGGACCTACTTCGTCGTGCCCTTCGTCGTCTCCGCCGTGACCGCGGCGGTCGCCCTCCGCTTCTCGGCCACGGTCGGCCGCCGCGTCGCCGCCCACGACCTCGACGGGGCCCGCAGCGCCTCTCACACCGCGATGGTGTGGGCGGCGGTGGCGCTCACCCTGGTCGCGGCCGTGGTGGGGATCGTCGTGCTCGCCGCCGTCGACTACGCCCGAGGCTGACACCCCCATGGCCACCAGCAAGCGGCTCGTCGCCGCACCGGTCGTCGCCTTCGGGCTGGCGTTCGCCGTGGTGCTCGCGCTCGGCCAGTTCCTGTCATCGCCCATGGGTGGGCAGCCCCGTCCCGCGAGCGGGACCCCGCAGTCCTCCAGCGGACCGACGTCCCCGGCTGGGCCGACCTCCCCCGGCGGATCGGCGTCGCCGACGGGCGACGAGCCGTCACGGACGTCCGCGGGCACCGACACGCCGGCGACCGCCGCGTCGCGCTCCTACGACCTGACGTCGCTGCTGGTGGTGGGCCCTGCCGGGGAGGACGACGAGGACCTCGCCGAACTGCACCCGAGGGTGTGGCACGACGGCGAGGACCAGGTGCACTTGTGCGTCCAGGTGCTCGAGGGCTTCGAGGTCAGGGGCGACGACTGGGAGTCCGCGGTCGGGCCGATCCACTGCCGGACCGCCACCCGCGGGCAGTCCCTCGAGCTCGTGCTGGTGCCGTCGTGAGCACCACGGGGGGCCGGACGGCCGCGGACTGGCTCCTGCTGCTGCGCGTCGCCGGCGCCAGCCTGGCCGGCGGCCTGACCGCCGTCGTCGCGCTCCGGGTGCTCGACGGAGACCTCGCCCGGCCGAGACTGCTCCTGCTGCTCGTCCTGCTGGTGACGGTTCTCAGCGTGCTGGCCTCCGCAGCGCTGGTGTCCGACCGCGGTGCCCCCGGCCGACGGGGCGGCAGCCCAGCCCGGCCCGTGCCACGACCGGTCGGTCCCTTCCCGGCGCTCCCTGCCGCGTCTGCCCCCCTGTCCGACAGGCGGTACGACCCGACGGGGAGGGAGCACGCACGACCGGGACCCGCCCCGGCCCTGCCGAGCGGGCTGCCGGTGTTCACGCCACCGGAGCCGGCCCCGGCGAGGACGGTGTCGCCCCCCGCCTACGAGACCCACCCCGTCCCCGGCGCCGCACGCGCCGCCGGCGCGGTCCGCCGGGTCGTCCAGTGCCCCGGCTGCGGCGACTTCGGCGTCGACCTGCGCCGGCAGGCCGCGGTGTTCGCCTTCACCTGTCGCCGGTGCGCGCACACGTGGCAGTGGAGCCGCGGGTCACCGTGGCCGGCGACCGTCGTCCGCCCGCCGGAGGTCGAGCGCGGGCTCGGCCCCGGTCCGGTCCCCCGCAGGAGGTCCCCGTGAACCCCTCGTACAACACGCACCCCTCGTACAACCAGGCCCCGGTGTTCTCCCGCCAGACACCGGGCTGCATCGTCCTGCTGGTCGACCGGTCGGACTCCATGGGACAGCCGTGGGCGGGCGCCGAGGGCCTGACCCTGGCGCAGGGCGCAGCCCGGGCCATCAACAAGGTCCTCTTCCAGCTGTGCGTCAAGTCCACGAAGGAGGCGGGCAAGCCCCTGCGCCCGTACTTCTACATCGGCGTCTACGGCTACGGGCTGTGCCCGCGGACGGGTCTCGAGGGCGTCGAGTCCGCGCTCCCGGGAGCGCTCGCACAGCGGGCCATCGTGCCGTTGCCCGAGCTGGCCGACAGCCCGATCGACGTCCGGTCGGACCCGTCCGCGGACGTGATGCCCCGGCGTTCCCGCATGCCCGTCTGGTACGAGCCGGCTCACGGCTTCCGCACGCCGATGTGTGCCGCGATGGCCCTCGCCGGGTCGCACGTCGCCGAGTGGGCGCGCGCGTTCCCGCGGTCCCTGCCGCCCATCGTCATCAACATGACCGACGGGCTGGTCACCGACAGCCCGTACCAGGGCGTCGACCTCGCGGGCTGGGCGGCGCGCCTGACGTCGATCCGGACCGACCTCGGGCAGACGGTCCTGCTCAACGTCTTCCTCTCCGCCAGCCCGGCGCCGATCACGGCCTTCCCCGCGCGCGTCCGGGACCTCCCCGAGCCGGCCCCGGAACTGTTCGCGATCAGCAGCGAGCTGCCCGAGACGATGGTCCGCAACGCCCGGGCGGAGCGCATCGAGCTCGAGCCGGGCGCCCGGGGGTTCGTCTTCAACGCCGACCTCGCGATGCTGGTGAAGTTCCTCGAGATCGGCACCCGGTACGAGGTGCGCGATGGCTGACGGCGCCACGGCGGTCGAACTCGTCGCCTTCGCCGTCGCCAAGGCCGGCTCGGCGGACTCGGAGTGGGAGGACTGCACCGGGTACGACCCCGGGGACCCCCGCACCGGCCGGCCCGCCCGGCTCGTGGTGGTCGACGGCGCCACCGAGGCCTACGACGCGATCCACTGGGCGGGGCAGCTCGTCGACTCGTTCCTCGCGCCCGACGGCCGGGCCCCCACGCTGGACCCGGCCGGCCTCGACGCGTGGTTCGGGCGGCAGCAGCAGCTCTGGGCCGGCGCTCCCCGCGCGTTCGCCAGCGTCTTCGAGGAGCACAAGTTCCACGAGTCCGGCTCCTTCGCGACCTTCCTCGGGTGCGAGCTGCGCGGCCTCGGTGGCCCCGACCCGCGCTGGGTGGCCGCCGCGATCGGTGATGCGGTGCTGTTCCAGGAGCGGGACGGACGGATCGTCGCCCAGTTCCCCGGCCTCGGCGTCGAGGACTTCGGCGTGACGCCGGAGGGGGTGTCCACCCAGCCCACGCAGCGCACCCGGATGCGCAGCGCCCTCCGGACGCAGGACGGCGCACTGCAGGTCGGTGACCACCTCCTGCTCGCGACGGACGCCCTCGCCGAGTGGGTGGTGCGGGCCTCGCGGGACGGGGACGCGCGGTGGCGGGAACTCACCTCGATCGACCACCCGCAGGTCTTCCGGGACCTGGTCGACCGGCTGCGCGGAGCCGACGACGTGAGAAACGACGACGTGACGCTGCTGCGGGCGCACGTCACCCCTGCCGAAGCCGGAGTGCTGGTGATCTGCCGATGAGCTCCCACCCCACGATCGAGGACTACGTCGCTGCGGTGCAGGACCCGGAGAACGCCTTCCGGACGCCCTCGCTGCGCCGGGCGGTGTTCGCCCTGCACCCGGTGTGGGGGATCCCCTCACCGGCCTCGGGCAACGCGGCGGTGGTGTTCAAGGCGACGGTGGACGGCGTGGACCAGGCGTTGCGCTTCTTCATCAGGGAGGACGCGTCGGACGGTCTGCGCTACGGGGCCCTCGCCCGCCACTTCGCCGAGCACGGGCTGCTCGACTGCGTCGCCGGCGTGCACTGGATCGACGACGCCGTGGAGGTCGGAGGGCGGACCTGGCCCATGGTCCAGATGGAGTGGATAGAGGGCCGCACCCTGGAGGTGCACGTCGGCGACCTCGCCCGGAACGGCGACGTCGGGGCGCTGCACGCCCTGGCCGGCAGGTGGCGCGAGCAGCTGCGTCGCCTGCAGGAGGCCGACTTCGCGCACGGCGACCTGCAGCACGGCAACGTCCTCGTCCAGCCGTCGTCGACCCTGCGCCTGGTGGACTTCGACGGATCCTGGATCACGCCGTTCGCCGGCTGGCCCGCCCCGGCGGAGACCGGCCAGCCGAACTACCAGCGCACCGGCCGCACCTGGGGTCGCTGGATGGACACGTTCCCGGGCCTGGTCGTGTACACGAGCCTGCTCGCGCTGTCGCGCCGCCCGGACGCCTGGCGCACCCTGCACACCGGCGAGAACCTCCTGCTGTCCTCCGACGACTTCGCGCGCGTCGACGGGACGGCGGCCTGGCACCTGCTCCGCAGCATCGAGGACCCGGAGGTGGCCCACGTCGTCGGGCGGCTGCGGTGGTGCTGTGCTCCGGACTGGGACGCCGACGGTCCCCTGGAGGCGTTGCTCGACCGCGAACGGGTCGTCGGCGGGGGCCGGGCGGAACCGCCTCCGCCACCCGTCTTCCGGCTGTCGCCCGGCGGCGCGCGGGACGAGTGGTGGACTCCGCCCCCGCGCGTGCCACCGCCGGGCAGCGGGACGTCCCAGGGGTGGGCCGCGGCGGACGAGGACGGCCCGCTGTTCACCGGCGTGTCGGCGTCGCCCGGCCCCGTCGGCGGGGCACCGACGACCGGGTCCGCCACGGCTCCCACCCCGCCCGCGCCCACCCCGGCCTCCCCGGCGACCCCTGCCCCGGTCCCTCCCAGGAGGGTGCCGGCCGCCGCGGTCGCCGCGGCGGTGACCGCCCTGCTGCTGTTCATCCTCGTCGTCCCCACCGATCCCGGGTCGGCGTTCGCCGTCGCGCTGATCGGCGGACTGGTCGCCTTCCTCGTCGCGCGGGCGGTGACGAGGCGCCGGGAGTGAGGCCGGGCACGGATCGTCCCCGGCCCGTGTGCGGCAGCGCAGGGGGCGAGCGGACCCTCAGGTCCCGGGCGCCGCCTGGCCCGTGGCCGGCTCGTGGCTCAGCAGGTCCAGCCAGCCGTGGTTCTGTGCCGCGAGGACCCGCTCGACGTCCGCGACGAACTGCGCCTGCTGGTCGGGTGTCGCGGACGCCTGGTCGAAGCCGGCGACGAGTGTCTCGAGCTGGTCGGCGGTGGCGGCGTAGTCCGCGGCGATGCCCTGGTGCCGGGTGGCGGCCAGGTGCGCGCCGAGAGCGGCGGCGACGGTCGTGGCCGCCGCCGTCCAGGTGGACAGCCGCCACGAGGGGAGGAACCCGGTGACGGCCGCGAGGACCACGCCCACCGCGGTCGCGGCCAGCTGCCAGGCGCGCAGGCGCCTGGCCCGCCGGGCGTGCTCGGCGCTCCTGTCCCGGTGCCAGGCCGCCTGCCCCTGGGCGCGGACGGTCACGTACTCCTGGACGGTGCGCAGCGCGGGCAGCGGGCGGTCGTCGACGGGCGCGTGCTGCTGGTCGACCAGGAGCGCGGCAGCACGGGTCCGGACCTCGTCCACGTGCGCCTGGAGCACCTGGGCCCGATCCGCCCGCGCGTAGGGTGCCACCCCCACGAGGTAGCGGTGGACCTCCGCCTTCAGGGCCTCCGACGCGGCCCGGGCACGGGTCCAGCGAGCGGTCTGCTCCGTGGTGAGGGCGTGCGCCTGGAGGAGTCCCGCGAGGCCCAGGGCGACGGCCGCGGCCACCGCCGACCCCGTGGCGAGGAGCCCGGCCGCCCAGGTCTGCGACGCCAGTGCCCCTGTCAGTGCACCGAGCACGAGGAGCACCAGGTTGCACAGCCGCCACCTCTCCAACCGCCTCCTCCCCGCGTCCGCCGCCACGGACCACTGCCGATGACGGCGCCAGGCGAGGTCGAGGACACGATCCGCTGACGGCGTGGGGCCGGCCGCAGCGGTCGGGGAGGGGCGTCCGGTCTCTGCACCCACCTGCGTGCCCCTAACCGTCCAGGACACCGGTGTCACCGGCGGTGTCCGGTTGCAGGGGACTCGCCTCGACGGCCGTCGGCAGGATGCCGACGGCACCGCCCAGTGGGCCGACCCGGTCGGCCGCAGCGGGGACGGCGCCGGGTCCCTCCGGCACACGTGCCCGCGTGGGGTCCGGCGCGGCGCCCGATCCCACGGCGACGCCTGCGGGCTGGTTCCCGAGGGCCTCTGTCAACCCGAACAGCCCCACGGTGTCCACCGTGACGACCTCCGCGCCCCGCTGCAGCCCGGTGGCGACCATGTCCGCGACGCCGCCCTTGCCGTCGCCCATCAGGCCGTTCCAGAGCGCCAGCACGGTGACCCGCCCGGTCGTCGTCGTCGCCCAGGCGTAGTGGAGGACCCAGCGGTTGCTCCGCTGCCAGGTGTCGTAGTCCGGTCGCGTCGCGAGCCAGCCGGGCATGGTGTGACTCCGGGCGAGGGTGCGGACCTCCGCGGCTCGCCGGAGAGCGGTGTGGTACCGCTCGGCCCATCGGGACGCCTGCCGGGACAGGGCCGTGGCGCGGTAGACGAGCTCCGGCACCGGCAGCACGACGTGCGTCGTCACCCCGAGCTCGTGACAGGCCTCGTGGAAGAGCAGGTCGCCCCCGTCCGAGGCGCCGGCGACACCGAGGAGCTCCACTCCGGGGTCGGCCTCGGCGGCGGCCTTGATCTCGCTGACCTGCTCCCGGATCGCCCGCGCCGCGACCTCCTCGGCGTCCGGCGGGAAGCGCGGCTGCTCGCGACCGGGAGCGTCGATCATGTGGCCGGAGAAGACCAGCGGGTGGATCCTCGCGGTCTCCTGCACGCCGGCCTCCGGCAGCACGGCCAGGGTGGCCTCGGCGTTCTCGACGAGGATCCCGAGGTCGCGGTAGATCTCCGCCTGCTCCTTGATCGACCGGACGGTGGCGCGGCTCAGGAGCGGGCTCATGGCCGCCTCGTAGGCGGCGCTGACGCGCTCGGGGTCGTCGTTGGTGAGGAACCGGAGGTCGGCGAAGCTGATGTCCAGCCAGGGGTCGGTGGTCCCCGCGCGGTGGCAGCGTGCCCGTGCGGTGTCCAACGAGGCACGGACGGTGGAGGTCAGGGACGCGACCTGGGACCCCAGTCTCCGCATGACGATGTCGGCCTCCTCGTCGGTGTCGAAGCGCGTCTGCCAGGTGGAGCGGTCGCGGACGGCGAGCTCGAGCGCGATCCGCCCCATGGCGAGGGCGTTGATGCCGGAGTACGAGTGGTTCAGGTCCTCCTCGAAGCCACGGATGTAGGACCTCAGCGCGCCCTCCAGCTCCCGGGACCGGAGGGCCAGCCGCACGCGTGCGGACGGGTCGTCCGCACTCCGCCACTGCTTGGTCCAGCGCCGTTTGCTGTTGCTGGCGCGCAGCGCGAACAGCTCGGCCCGGTCCCGGGTACCCAGCGCCGCGCCCCCCAGCGCCCGCTCGATCGCCTGGTCGGAGGCGACGAGGTCCCCGAGTCTGCGGTAGGTGTCGGAGAGCGCCTGGTTGACCTGGAAGTCGTCCGGGTGGGCGGCGCGGATCCGCTCCCAGGCGTCCCTGGCCCCCGAGTCGTCGCCGACGTCCGCGCTGGCCCGGGCGACGGCACGCAGGGCCGCCTCCTCGAAGCGGAGCCCGGTCACCTCCTCGGCGATCAGCCGCAGGTCACCGGCCCACTTCTGCTCACGCGCCTGCTCGATGTCCTCGGCCAGGTCCCGGGGCACCTCGAGCAGGGCGGCGCGGCCACCGGTCGCCAGGCCGGGCACGTACGCGAACACCGGGCTGTCGACGCGCTCGTTCGCCAGCGTCTCCCGGAGCGCCTGGACCAGCCGCGGTACCGCCTCCGCGGGGGCCGACTGGTCGTAGGAGAGGTAGCGCTCGCCCCGGAGGTCGAAGGGCATCTCGTCGATCCTGGCGCGGATGAGCACCGTGGCGCGGTGGCGCACCGCATGACGGACACCCAGCTCGTAGAAGACGTTGGCGTTGTGGACGGAGACGTCCGCGACGACGAGGTCGGCCATGAGCAGCTCGTGGATGACGTCGTCCCGCACGTTGCCGGCCTCCACGATCACGCCGGTGGTGCCGCCCTCGAGCCCCACGGCCTCGACCGCGGGCCCGATCAGGTCCTCGTGGACCCGGTCGAAGTCCACGCCGGCCTTCACGCCGAAGCCACGGATCACGAAGGCGCGCACGGCTCCCCCTCGAGGTCTGGACGTCCTCGTCGTCGATGCCACGGGACGCGTCGCACCGCTGGGCGCAGATGGCAGCACACGGCCGTCACCGCCGCGTCACCGCGCCCGTCGACCGCGCTGTGGCCCGACGCCGAGCAGCGTCCTTCCACTGCAGCGGCCGGTGCCCCACGCTCGTGCCATGACCGCCACCCGTGTCGTGCTGGCCACCGGGCACATGGTGGACCTCCCCGATCGACCCTGCCCACGGTTCCCCGCCGACCAGGTCCCCCGCGTCGCGGCGGAGGTGCGGGACGCCCTGGCGACCTGGCAGGTCGGCCCGGACAGCACGGTGATCTGTGGCGGAGCCCGCGGAGCCGACCTGATCGTCGCCGAGGAGGGGCAGGCCCGTGGTGCGCGGGTCGTGCTCTTCCTGGCGCTGCCGCGGGAGGAGTTCATCCGGCGGTCGGTCGACGTCCCGGGGACGGACTGGGCGGCCCGATTCGAGCGCGTGGCGGGACCGGCCGAGGTGCGCGTGCTCGGTGGTGACGACGGCGGCCGGCCCGACGACGTGTTCGCCCGGGCGAACGCCTGGATGGTGGACGTGGCCCGGTCGATCGACCCCCACCTGCACGCCATCGTCGTGTGGAACGGGCGGCGTGGTGACGGGTCCGGCGGGACGGCCGACATGGTGCGGCTGCTCGGGCTGGACACCTCCGACCCGAGGATGCGGGTCATCGACCCCACTCCCGGTCGTCGTCGAGGGGCGAGCGGACCCGCGGTGGGCGCCCGGCGCGACACCGCAGCGCCCGACCCATGAGCCGACCGCCCGCACCAGCGCGCTCCCCCGGGCTCCGGGACCCGGCGGGCGCCGGTCACTCCAGGGCCAACGCGTAGTCCGATCCCTGGACACCGGTGACCCTCGCCGTGACCCCGGCGAACGTGACGCCGGCGGTCTGGCAGTACGTGGTCGCGCCGACCTCCATCCTGAGGCTCCCGCACTGCACGGCCGACGGGAAGTACCCCAGCGCCGCGAGCTCGTCGTAGACCCGCTGCGAGACGACGTCCGTCGACAGGGTGGGCGCGTCGTCCATCCGGAGCGCACCCCAGGCGCCGAGGCCGACGAGCACCACGGTGACCCCCCCGATCCACGCGAGGACCTTGGTGACCCTGGACCGCGCGACCGGTCCGGGCAGGGAGGGCGCGGCCTGCCACCCCTGCCGTGCCGGCCGCGACCGGGGAGCTGCCGACAGCGCCTGGCGCGCGCGCTCGGCCGGGCCCTGCAGGCTCTGCGGGTGCTCGACGAACCTGCGCAGGAGGTCGGCCGCCGTCGCCTTCTCCTCCGGGTCGGCCGACCGGAGACCCGTCGTCAGGTCCGTGACGATGCGGTCCTGCAGGTAGGGGTCCGGGACCAGCGCGCCGACCCTGTCCGCGATCAGGTTCAGGTAGGACAGCGGTGGCGGCGGGGGCGGTGGTGGCGGGTGGGGCAGCGGCCGCGGTGGCGGCAGCTGGCCGAGCGCCCGGAAGAGCCGTCCGGTCGACGAGGAGTTCCGGACCGTGTAGTCGAAGAAGTGGATCTGCGCGAACTCCGACGGCAGACCCTGCATGTTCACCTGCGCCACCAGGACCGGCAGGAACAGTCTGTCCGACGCGAGCGCGTACTGGCGCTCGAGCGTGCACGCCTTCGACGCCAGCGACGCCGGCGAGGTCACGGCGAGCAGCAGGTCGCACTGCTGGATGCGTTCGACGATCTCGTCCCACCACCGGCCCCCGGAGTGCGCGCCGGCATCGGTCCAGGGGTCGTGTCCCAGCAGGCGCAGTGTCTCGACGAGCTCGTCCACGACCGCGCGGTCCTCGCGGGCGTAGGAGATGACGATCTTCAACGGTTGCCCTCCGGGGCCGTGCTCCGCGTCAGTGGGCGAGGTCGACGACGCCCGGTGGTCATGCTCGGCGTCCGCCGTCACCGCTTCGTCACCGTCAGCGGCGCTCAGGCCTCGCCCGCCTCCACGCGGACGGGTTCGGCGGCCCCGGGTGGCCCGCCGATCCGCGCCGCGCTCAGCACCAGGCGCGCGAGCTCCCGGTGGAAGACGTCGCTGTGCGCCCCGGAGGGAGGGGGCCCGTGGCGCACCACCGCACCGGCGTCGACGTTGAGGAACCGGGCGCCGTCCGCCACGACCGGCCGGTCTCCGGGCTCGAGCGTGGACGAGGCGGCGTCCACCGCCTGGGCACCGTCGTGACCCATCGCGCCCCACCGGTAGAGCAGGTCCTCGATCCCCGCGGCGTCGTCGCGGGACGCGAGGGACGCGGCCGGGTAGAGGGCGCCCACGGCCGTGTCGTGCACCGAGTGGACGACGACGATCGGCCCCGCCACGCGGTCGGCGTGGCCGGCGAGCGCCCCGCCCTCGTCCCGGAAGGGCAGGCGGTCGGCGAACGCGAAGTGCGAGAACGCCCCCTGCAGCATGGTCAGGGACGCGATCGCCGGCTCCGGCCCGCCGGGGAGCCCCTTGAGCGCGAAGGAGACCAGCCGGGCCCCGAAGCTGTGCCCGACCAGGTGCAGCCGGACGCCGGGAGCCGCTGCACGGACGGCGGTGCACAGCGGGCCGAGTCCGCGCTCGCCGACGACGCCGGCGCGCCGCTTCATCTGGAAGTAGGTGAACTGCCGCAGCGCCTGCTTGGCGCCCTCCCACCGGCGGGACACCAGGTCCCGGAGGCCCGCCGCACCGGCCTCGTCGTCCGGGAGGGCCGCCCCGGCCAGGCCGACCGAGGCCGCCCCGCCCTCGCTCTGCGCCGACGGGACCGCCTCGACCGCGCGCGCCATCCCGTCGCTGACGTCGAGGGGGTCGGCCTGCACCAGGCCCGCCTCGCCGGCGTCCTCGGCGTCCGCGTCGGTGCCGCCGAGGACCGCCATGAGCCGCTGGAACTCCACCAGCGCCGCCGTGTCCTCCGGCTGCTCGCGGAGCAGGTGCGCCATCCGCTCCAGCGCGTCCTGCTGCGCCGGGGCGGGGAACACCGCCTTCAGCGCCGTGACCGGGTCCTCCTCGGCGGCCGGCGCGGCCGATGCGGCGCCACCGGACTCCGCTGCCGCGAAGTCGGGGATCGCCTCGTCGAGCCAGCGCATCGAGGGCCAGACCACGCCCAGCACCCCCACCCGCGGCCGTGGTGCGGACAGCTCCCCCAGCTCGGCGGCCACCAGCGCGAAGAACCGGCGGTAGAGGAGGTCGGCGACCTGCGGAGAGTTGTTCCAGCCGTGCGAGAAGACGAACAGGTCCTGCACCCCGCGGGAGGGCAGCTCGGTCAGCAGCTCCTGCCGGAGCCGGCCGTCGGGGTCGCCGTCCGCGTCGAACCGCACGGTCCAGTACGGCAGTCCCTCGATGTCGGCCATGACGGTCCCCTCTTCGGTCAGACGGACTGGATCGCGCGCATGATGTCGACCAGCCCCCGGCCCTGGAAGTAGGTCTCCCGGTCCAGGGACGTGGCGGACTGGCAGAAGATCCGCTTGACCTCCTCCGGCTGCCCGATGAACTCCTGGCGGATCGACAGGAAGGCGGCGATGGCGCCGGAGACGTGCGGCGCGGCCATGCTCGTGCCGCTGTCCTCGACGTAGAGCGCGCACCGCCCCGCCGCCGCGTCTCCCGGGGGTGCACCGAGGAGCTCGAGCAGCGGCTTCTTGTTGCGACCGGCCGCGCAGGACGTGATCCGTTCGCCCGGCGCGACCAGGTCCGGCTTGGACCGGCCGTCGCCGGTGGGGCCCTTGGAGGAGAAGTAGGAGACCCCGTAGGTGTGCGGCATGTAGCGGTGGGTGGCGCCGACGGTGATCGCCAGGCGGGCGTTGCCGGGGTCGTTGATCGTCATGGGGACGCCGACCTTCGTCTGGCGCTGGGTCGAGTTCAGCACCGCGTAGCCGGTGTTGCCCGCGGCCACCACGACGACGACGCCCGAC
The DNA here is from genome assembly GCF_041018925.1 of Geodermatophilus maliterrae. NCBI lineage: Bacteria > Bacillati > Actinomycetota > Actinomycetes > Geodermatophilales > Geodermatophilaceae > Geodermatophilus > Geodermatophilus maliterrae. The sequence continues at coordinate 66,248 of NZ_JBFNXQ010000002.1, read as the reverse complement.
CGGACCAGCCGGTCGACCTCGACGCACAGCGGGCTCTGCCCGCAGGCGAACCAGGCGGCGTCGAACTCGTAGCCGACGCTGAGGTTCACCCCCTGGACCCGCATCAGCTTGCTCTGGCCGTTGAGCTCCTTGCGGACGTACTCCAGCGCCCGCACGATGTTCATCGAGCTGCCGCGCCCCTCGCCGTCGAGGACCTTCAGGCTCACCAGCTTGGTGAGCGGGGCGACGCCGTGCAGCAGCCGCGGCGACTCCACCGCGCGCTGCTGCAGCCGTCCGGTCCGGGGGTGCGCGGGGTCGAACTGGTACTCCCCCACGACGTGGGCGGTGTCCGGGGGCAGCCCCCCGGAGATGATCCCGGCGACGTGGGTGCCGTGGCCGAAGTCGTCGACCAGGGCGCCGGCGACGTCGGGCACCTCCTTGGTGAAGTCCCGGTGCAGCTCGGCGACGTCGCCGTCCAGGACGTCCCTGAAGTGGGGGTGCTCCTCGTCGATCCCCGAGTCGATGACGGCCCAGGTGATGCCGCGTCCGGCCGCGTCGTAGGCCCGGCTCGCCGCGTCCCCCTTGACGGTCGTGACCGAGCGGTCGATGAGCGGCTCCACCGGGAAGTCCGGCCAGATCCGGTAGATCGCCCGCCGCTTGGGCTCCGCGTGCTCGAGGTCGATCCGGCAGAGCTCACGGACGTCGTCGACCGACATCATCCCGCGGTAGTACGTGTCCGCGATCCGCACCGCGGTGGCGTCCGTGACACTGCGCCACTCCTCCTCGAACACCTCGCTGGCCTTGGTCAGGCCACCGGCGTGTTCGAGGTTGAGCTCGACGACGACGGGCAACGGCTCCTGGTCGCTCCCGGGAAAGCCGATGCGCGCCCGTTCCTCGGGGTCGATGAGGGCGTCGGCGACCATGCTGTTGCGGATGAACGGCCGGTCCTGCGGCCGGGCGGGCCTGGGCCCGATCGACCCGGTCACCGCGCACCGGCCCGGTGCCCGCCGGTACCGCCCACGGGGTCGGCCGTCGTGTCCGCCACCGTTCCGGCGCGCGGTCCCGCTGGTCCGGGCATGCCTCCCCCTCCGTCGTGCTCGGGTGGTCCGGGGCCAGGCTCGGTGGGGCACCGTCACCGCGGCGTCACACGGACGTCACCGCGACCTCGTCGTCACGCCGACCACGGGGACGACCTCGCTGAGCCGGGCCGGCCGGGTCGACCCGCGGGGTAGCGTCGGGTGCTCCGCAGCGGAGTGGAGGACGCCGTGGACGAGGACGTCGCGGAAGCGACCTCGCCGGACCCGGCCGGCAAGCTGAGCCCCCGGGTGGTGGAGCGCCTGGCCGCCGTGGACGGGCGCAGCCCGCTCGAGGTCGTCGTCGAGATGCAGCCGGTCGCCGTCCCCTCCACCGGGTCCCGGGCCAGCCGCGTCGAGGCCGTCAAGGCCGGCTTCGAGCGGGAGCTGGCCGGGGTGGCCGAGCGGATCGCCGCCGTCGGGGGCCAGGTGCTCGAGACCGCGTGGATCAACCAGACGGTGCGCAGCAGCATCCCCGCGGCAGAGCTCGTCCGGGTGGCGGAGGACGACGCGGTCGCCGCGATCGACCTCCCGCGGCCGCTGGAGCCCGACGCCGGCCTCCCGGACTGACGGGGAACGCCGTCCCGGGCGTCAGGTCAGGCACACCAGCCCCGCGCCCTGGGCGGACACCGGCGCGTCCCGCAGCGGTCGGGCGTCTGCCCGCAGTCGCTCGCGGACCTGGTCGGGGACCAGGTCGGGGTCGTCCTGCAGGAGGAGCGCGACGATGCCCGCGACGTGCGGCGCCGCGTAGCTCGTCCCGGCTCCGGCGTCCCCGAACCCGCCGCCGGGGAGGCAGCAGCGGATCCGCGCGGTGTCGCCGCCGCCGGGTGCGACCACGTCGGGGCCGGACTTGCTCCCCGCCGGGCCGCGGCTGCTGTAGTCCTCGACCCGGCCGCCGTCGAGGGCCGTGGCACCGACGACCAGGATGCCGGGGGCGTCGGCCGGGGTCGTCATGGTGGCCGCACCCGGGCCGCGGTTGCCGGCGCTCTTGACCACGACGAGGCCCAGCCGCCAGGCGGCGTCGGCGGCGCGCGCCTCACGGCCGGTGCCGTCCCCGGCCGGTCCGGCGCCCCACGAGCAGTTCGCCACGTCCGCGCCGTCCTCCAGCGCCTGCTGGATGGCGATCGCGCCGCCGAAGTCGTCGGCGTTGCCGACGGGGGCGGTGGCCAGGACCTTGTAGCTGGTGATCAGCACCTCCGGGGCGATCCCCGCGTCCGCCGGGTCGGCCGCCCCGACGATGCCGGCCACCGCCGTCCCGTGCGGCGAGGGGTTGCCCCACTGCTCGGGCGTGTAGTTGCGCCGCTGCACGACCCGCTGCGCCAGCGCCGGGTGCGTGAGCGCCACCTCGCCGTCGATGACGGCGACCGTCACCCCGCGACCGGTCAGGCCGGGGTGCTGCTGCTGGAAGCCGGGCAGGCCGATGCAGCGGTGGTTGGGGACGTCGGCGTCCGCACGGAGCCGCCGCGGGACGTCGAGGGCCGCCACGGTGTCCGCGGCGGCCACCTCGGCCAGCGCCTCCGGCGGGGCGAACGTGCGCACGGTGCGGTTCAGCCAGCACACCTGGTTGACCGCGGTCGGGATCTGCGGGTCGCCCAGCACCTCGCGCGACGGGCGCAGCATGCCGCCGGAGAGCCGCTCGATCTCCTGGTACACCTCGCCCATCCCCCGGTAGCCGGCGGCCCGGGCGTCCTCCACGAGCTTCTGCCGCACGGCCGTCCGCAGCCGGACCGGCGCCCCGGCCGGGTCCCCCGCCACGAGGGTCGTGAACGCGGCCCGCTCCTCCGCCCAGCCCGGGCGCTCGGTCAGCCGCGGCAGCGACGGGACCGGCGCGTCGTCGCGGAACTCCACGACGGTCGCCGCGGCGGCGGGTCCGGGACCGGGACCGAGCGCCTCGGCACCGGCGGTCCGCGTGCCCCGGGCCACCGCCAGGCAGTACTCGTCACTGGCCTTCTCGGCGAAGCGGCTGCCGAGGGTGTCGCGCAGGCCGGCCCGGGCCGCCCGCACCTCCTCGGCGTCGCGCCGGGGTGCCGACATCACGTCCTCCTCGCTGCGGTCTCGTCGCCGTGCCCCAGGACAGCGGGACCCGGAGGACCCGGCCCGGAGGCCCTGGGCCGCGCGGGTCCCCTCGGGATCCCCCGCGACGGCGCCGTCCGGGCCAGCGTCGGGCGGCGGCGTCACCCGGTCGTCACGGGCCCGTCACGACGGTCGCCACCGCGACCACCGGCGCACGGATGACGCTCCCGCTGACGGTCGACCGGCCGCGGTCCGGGACTCCCGCGCCTCCTGGTGCCGAGGAGGCCTCCCGCGCCGACGCGACCACGACGGCGTAGCGTCGTGGTCGCGGAGCCCCTCGGTGCCCGCTCCATCGACCACCGCCCGACGGCAGCGCGACGCGCGCGCGACCGGGCGACGGCGCCACCAGGCGCCCCCACCGCGGAGAGGCCCCCGGTCTCCCGCCCGTTCGAGTCTGGACCCCCGCATGAGCGCACCCGCTCTGACCTTCCTCGCGCCCCCGTCCACGGGTGACGAGCACGAGGACACCGCCACCGACGTCCGGCCCACCACCTCCCCCACCCGCCGGGCCGGGCCCCCGTCCCGGGGCCGGCAGGCCGGCCCGGCGCTGCGGATGACCCGCGGAGCCCGGGAGGCCGCGACCGGCGCGGGCATCGCCGACGCCGACGTCCAGCGCTGTCTCGACGCGCCCGACGACGTGTCGCCGCACCCGGACGACCCGACGCGGACCTGGTTCCGGCGCGGCCCGCTGGTCGTCCTCGCCGGCGCCGACGGGATGGTCCTCCGGGTCAGCCGCCGCGGCCGCTGACCGCAGATACCTGCCTGACCTGGCCGTCGACGGGGACCGGGGACGGTAACGTCGGCACCGGCACGAGGAGGCCCCATCACCACACACCGTGGACGCTGCGCCGAAGTCCATCTCGGGTGCCCCTGCAGGGGCGACGAGACCATCCACGAGGAACGGTCCCGCGAGATCACCGAGGCCCGCACCCGGTCGCAGGAGTCCGTCGAGTGCCCGGAGTGCGGCTCCCCCACGACGCCGCTGGCCCTGGTCAGCTGGGGGAACTGCCGGGCCTGCCGCACCGCGCACTCCCGGCGGATCGAGCCGCTGCGCTGGTGACCGGCACCCGCACGCCGCGCACGAGGGCGGCGGCGGGGACGCCGGGGACTATGCCGCGGCGGTGTCCAGCACCAGCACCGTGCCGCCCTCGAAGACGGTGACGAGGGCACGCCGTCCGTCCGGGGTCACCGCGACGCTGGTCGGGCTGTCGCCGGCCGGGATGCGGGCGGTGACCGCGCCGGACGCCACGTCCATCACCGACACGGTGCCGTCGTCGACGTTGGCCGTGTAGACGTGCCGGCCGTCGGGGGCGTAGGTGACGTCCTGCGGCCCGTCCCCGACGTCCGGCACGGTGGCGACCACCGTGTTGGTCGCCGTGTCGATGAACTCGAGGTCGCCGCCGATGTAGTCGACCACGGCCACGCGGGTCCCGTCGGGGGACAGCTCGAGGCTGTGCGGGCCGTCCCCGACCGGGATGGTCGTCGCGACGGTGTTCGTCTCCAGGTCCAGCAGCGTCACCACGTCGGAGAAGTGGTTGGTCGTGTAGGCGTACCGCCCGTCGGGGGTGACGGCGACCCAGTGCGGGCAGGGCGCCACGGGGATCCGGGCCACCACCGCCCCGCTGGCCGTGTCGAGCACGTCGAGGTGGTCCTCGTCGTAGTACGGCAGGTAGAGGAACCTCCCGTCGGGGCTGGTGGCCGCCGCGTACGGGCCCCTGCCCACCTCGACGGTCCCGGTCACGGTGTCGGTCGCGGTGTCCAGGGTGACGACGGCGTTGGCGCCGTAGTCCTCCGTGTAGGCCGAGACGTGGGCGCGGCTCCCGTCCGGGGAGAACGTCACCATCTTGGGCGGTCCCGCCGGGATCGGGATGGTCGCCGTGACCTCGCCCGACGCGGTGTCCACGCGCACCACCGCACCGGCGGCGGGGTCCGCGACGTAGCCGTACCGGCCGTCGGGTGCGACCGCCACGTGGTGCGGGGCCGCGCCGACGGCGAGTGCCGGACCGGTCCCCGGACTCGCCGCGCTGGCCGCCGGCGCCGGCCGGGCCGCCGCCGTCCCCGGACCGGGGGCCGCGGCGGGGGCCGGCGCGGAGGCGGACGCGGGAGCCGGGGCGGGCTCCGGGGAGGGCTCCGGGGAGGGCTCCGGGGAGGGCTCCGCCCCACCCCGGGCGGCCGGGAGCGGCTCGTGGCCCTCGTGGTCGACGGGAGAACCGGCTTCGCGCTGCCACAGGACGGCGACGACGGCGAGCACCGCGAGCAGCGCCACGGTGAGGCCGGCGAGGAGCGGCCGGCGCGCCCTCCTCCGGCGGTGTCTCCCGTGGACGGCGGTGTGGTGGAGGTCCATGGACGTCCTCGATCCGGCCGCTGCCTGGGCGGACATCGTCGAGCGGCTCCGGACCCGTGACAAGGGGGTGGCGCCCCACGGCGGACCGGCGCCGCGCCGGACGTCGGCGGACGGACCGCTACGCCGTGGCGGTCACCGCGGCCACCACGAGCGGGTAGGCCTCCTCCGCGACCACCCGCAGCTCGGCGTCCGTGCGGTCCTGCACCGGGTGCGGGACCAGCACGTGCGGCGCCGGGAAGCCGAGCGCCGCACCCTGCAGCCGGGCGGCGTCGGCGAACGCCTCGCTGGCGAGGAAGACCCCCACCACGCCGCGGCGGTCGAGGTCGGCGATGTCGTGCACACTGCACGACGTGCACGAGCCCTAGTCGGCCAGTGCCTCGATGACCACCTCGCACTGCTCGGTGATCTCGTGCCGCAGGTCGACCGGGGCGACCCGCGCGAACGTCGGCTTGCGGTAGCGGCGGACCGTCACGCCGTCCGCGCGGAGCAGCTCCTCGAGCCGGTCCAGGACGACGTCTCCCCGGGCCTTGCTGATGTCGAGCAGCCCCACGGTGCGGTCCCGCAGCGACGGCGGGCGCGGCAGCGGCGCCCGGGTCGGCGCCTGCCGCTCGCCGGTGGGGTCGAGGACCGTCCTCACGTGCGCACCTCCCGTGTCACCGGGACGCTGCCCGTCTCGCCGCCCACCCAACCACCGACGACGGCACTGAACAGCCCGGCGTCGCCGCCGGCGGAGACGACCAGCAGCCCGCCCGGCCGGAACTTCGGCAGCCCGGCGCCCGCCGGGGCCGCCGGCACCCCCTCGGCCATCCCGCCGGCCCCGCGCACCAGCTCGGCGCCCGGCAGGGTGAGCAGGCCGTCGAGCTCGGCCAGCAGGCGGGCGCGGTCCCAGCCGGCCTCCCGGAACACCCGGCCGTGCTCCGGGGAGACGACGAGCATCGCGTCGAAGGCCATCGGCAGTTTGGGGTGGGCGTTGACGCGCAGGCAGGCGGCGAACGACCGGGCCAGCGACCCGGGATCCCGGCTGAGCTGGTCGACCACCGGCTGCACCCCGGACCCGCCGAAGACGGTCACCGCGTCCCCGGGCACCCCACGGTCGGCCGCCAGCGGCGGGAACGGGCTGTCCTGCTCGCGCTCGGCGAAGCAGAAGGTGTACTTGCCCGGGTTGCCCAGGGTGGCCCGATCGACCTCGCCGGGACGGCCGCCACCGACGTTGCGCACGACGAGCTGCAGGGCCCGGCCGATGGTGGCGTTGGCGCGGTTGCCCTGCCCGAGGGCGTTGACCCCGCTGTTCATCCCGATCCGCGCGGCGACCGGCCCGTTGACGACGACGACCGGTCCGGCGAAGTAGGTGGTCGCCAGCAGGCCGTGCAGCGCGAACTCCTCCGCGCACGCCGCCTCGAGCGCCGCGAGGACGACCGGCAGGTGCTCGGGCAGGCAGCCGGCCATCACCGCGTTGACCGCGACCTTCTCGACGGTGCACTCCACGAGGTCCGGCGGGACGACGGCGACCACCTCACCGGGGTCGCGGGTCGTCCCGCGCAGCACGCGCAGCACCCGCTCGGGGGTCGGCGGGACGACGGGCAGCCCGTCGGTCCAGCCGCGGTCGAACAGCGCCTCGTGCTCGTCCTCGAGGTCGGCCAGCTCGACCCGGCGGCTGGCCAGCCGCGTGCTCCCGTACCGGGCCTCGAGCGCGTCGACCCGGGACGGGTCCACCGACAGCGACCCGCAGCCGGGCCGGTGCTCGGGCAGGCCCGGGCCCAGCCCGGCGACCCCGGTCAGTGCCTCCCACTGCTCCCGGCTCCAGCCCACCACCCGCGCCGTCTCCGCGCCGTCCTCGACCCGCAGGAGCGTGGGGACCGTCTCGACGTCCAGCCGGTAGGAGACCTCGAGGCCGGTGTCGTCGTGGTCGAACCAGCCCGCGTCGTCCTGGCACCACACCGCGGCGCCGAGCCGTCGCAGCACCGGCTCCACCAGGACGCAGGTCGGGCAGTCCCGCTTGACGACGGCGACCAGCCCGTCGGGCAGCTGCACGCAGCCGACCCTAGTCCCCGTGCCGACCCCGGAGCGCCCACGCACCCGTCTCGGCCGTCGACGTGCCCGCGACGTGCCGATGAGCGCCTGCCCGGGCGGCGTGGGCTCCACCGTTCCCACCTGCTCGCGCCGGCGCGACAGGAGACACCCGGTGTCCGCCCGGGCTAGGGTCGCGCCCGTGTGACGTGCCTCACAGAGGGGGACCCCATGACCGACACGACGACACCGCTGCGCCCGCGCACGACTCCCCGCCCGCGTCCAGCGCCGGACGACGCCGCGGCGCCGGCCCCGATCGAGGGCGGGGAGCCCGTCGGCCTGCCCTCACCGCGGGGCATGGCGAAGGGCCTGGTCGCGACCTTCGCCCGGCCCCGGCCCGTTGCCCGGGAGGCCGTCCGGCTCGGGCGGGAGACGCTGCGCATCCTCCGGGGCACCGACGAGATCGCGCCCTCGCCGAAGGACAAGCGGTTCGCCGACCCGGCCTGGTCGCTGCACCCCGGGTACCGCCGCCTCGCCCAGTCCTACCTCGCGTCGGCGGCGTCCCTGGGCCGCCTGGTCGACGAGTTCGAGGCCGGCGGTGCCGACTGGCGCGAGGTCGAGCAGGTGCGGTTCGTGCTCAACGCGCTGACCAGCGCCATGGCGCCCACCAACACCCTGCTGGGCAACCCGGCTGCGCTCAAGCGGGCGTTCGACACCGCCGGGGTCAGCGTCGTCCGGGGGCTCCGGAACGCGCTGCACGACCTCGTGCGCAACGGCGGGCTGCCCCGCCAGGTGGACCGCAGCGCCTTCACCGTAGGCGAGGACCTCGGCATCACACCGGGAGCCGTCGTCCACCGGGACGAGGTCGTCGAGGTCATCCAGTACGCGCCGTCGACACCTCGCGTCCGGCAACGGCCCCTGGTGATCGTGCCGCCGCCCATCGGCCGCTTCTACTTCCTCGACCTCCGGCCGGGACGCAGTCTCGTCGAGTACGCGGTCAGCCGGGGCCTGCAGGTCTTCATGATCAGTTGGCGCAACCCGACCAGGGAGCAGTCCGAGTGGGGCCTGGACGAGTACGCCGGCGGCGTCGTCACCGCCGTCGACGTCGCGCGGGAGATCACCGGTTCCGACGACGTCACCACCCTCGGCCTGTGCGCCGGCGGACAGGTGATGACGACGGCGCTGAACCACCTGGCCGCGACCGGTGACGACCGGGTGCACGCCGCCGGCTACGCGGTGACCCTGCTCGACTTCTCCAGCCGGGCCCCGCTCGGTGCCTTCTCGGGTCCGCGGCTGCTGGAGGTCGCCCGGCGCAACTCGCGCCGGCGGGGCGTCATCACGGCCCGGCAGATGGGCTCGATGTTCACCTGGATGCGCCCGGACGACCTGATCTTCAACTACCTGGTGGAGCAGTGGCTCATGGGTGAGGACCCGCCCGCGTTCGACGTCCTCGCGTGGAACGCGGACGGGACGAACCTGCCCGCCCGGCTGCACGAGCAGTTCCTCGACGTCTTCGGGGACAACGCGCTGGTCAAGCCGGGGGCGCTCCGGGTGCTGGGGACACCGGTCCACCTGAGCCGGATCACCGTGCCGACGTTCGTGACCGGTGCGCTCACCGACCACATCACCCCGTGGGACGGCTGCTACCGGACCACCCAGCTGCTCTCCGGGCCGAGCACCTTCGTGCTCAGCTCCAGCGGCCACATCCAGAGCCTGGTCAACCCCCCGGGCAACCCCCGGGCCCGGTACTGGACCGGCGGTGAGCCCGGGCCGGACCCGCACGCCTGGCGCGCGGCGGCCGAGGAGCACACCGGCAGCTGGTGGGAACCGTGGTCGGCGTGGGCGGTCGAGCGCTCCGGCGACGAGATCCCGGCACCGGAGACGCTGGGCAGCGCCGCGCACCCGCCGTTGGAGCCGGCCCCCGGCTCCTACGTGCGCGACCGCCGTCCCGGCCCCGGCTGACGCCAGGCCGGCAGGCGACGACGTGCGCCGAGGCGCGGTCCCTGACACAGGGACCGCGCCTCGGCGCACACTCACTCCCGGGGCAGCGAGCCGGGAGGTCCTCGCTCAGCCGAAGGCCTCCCGCATCCCCTCCGACGCCGACCCGGTGTCGCTGGACGGGCCGGGCGCGGGCATCTCCGCACCGTGCTCCTGCGGCACGGACGCCGTCTGGACGGCGACGACCGCCGGGTCGACCCGCATCACGGCGTACCCGGCCACGGCGCCCGCGCCGAACCCCGGCGCGAAGACCCGCACCGGCTCGGTGATGACCCCGTCGCGCACCGCGTCGTGGATGGCCAGCGGGATGCTGGCCGAGGACGTGTTGCCGACCTGCTCGATGTTGAAGTACAGCTGGTCGGCGGTCAGCCCGGCCCGCTCGGCCAGCTGGATCACCATCGTCTTGTTCGCCTGGTGCGGCACGATCAGGTCGATGGCGTCCATCAGCGACCCGTCCCGGCCCTCCGGCGCCGGCAGCTGGCCCAGCTCGTCGATCATCTGGGAGAGGTAGCGGCCGGCCAGCGCCTTCACCTGCGGCCCGAAGACGGTGATGTTGTTGTCGAACTCGGGGTTGGGCCAGAGGATCGAGTTCACCTCGCTGGCCGGGCCGCTGGCGTAGGTCTTCATGTAGTCGATGTCGCCGTCGGCACCCTCGGGTGCGGGTCCCACGACGAGGGCCGCCGCGCCGTCCCCGAAGATCATCCGCGAGGTGCGGACGTTGCCGATCTTGTCGGAGAACTTCTCCACGCAGACCACGAGGACCGGCCGCTCGACCTCCTGCAGCATCCGGACGGCGTCGGCGACGCCGTAGGGCATGCCGGCGCAGGCGGCGATGATGTCGTAGGCGGCGTAGACCTGGTGCATCCCGAGCTGACCGCAGAGGTAGGTGGCCAGCGACGGGATGAGCCGGGAGCTGGTGCAGGTGCAGACCAGGACGCCGCCGATCTCCTCCGGCTGCCGCCCGGCCTTGTCCAGCGCTGCCTCGGCGGCCTGCAGGGCGAGCTCCTCCAGCGGGAGCGAGCTGTACTCCCGCTGCTCGATGCCGGTCTTGGACGCGATCTCCTCGGCGCTCATCGGCGACCAGTTGTAGGCGGTGTTGCGGATCAGGTCGTCGTTGCTGCACACCTGGTCGCCGTGCACCGCGGCCAGCGCCTCGATCCGTGGCCGCACCGAGAAGCGCTGCCGCACGTCGAGCTCCGGGTACGGCCGGACCGGCGGCCGGGACTCCCGGGGCCCCGCGACGTGCCGGGGCTCGGCACCGGCGCCCAGCCGGCGCAGGAAGGCGCGCACCTCCTTGTCGCGGGGGTGGAAGGCCACCACCCAGTCCTCGTCCTTGAGCTGGCTGGCGTCGGCCAGCTCCACCTGGGAGCGCTCCCACGGGTACTGGTTGTGCAGCACCATCGCCCAGCGGTGCAGCGCCTCGAGCTCGGGGACGTCCTCGGAGACGTCGAGGATGTCGGTGTAGTCGTAGACCGGGTAGTCCGGGTCGTAGTGCGGCAGCCGGAAGGTCAGGTTGCCCGGCTGCTCCAGGAACTCCGCGACCGTGGGCTTGAGCGCCGGCAGCGTGGACGCGTGGTGCCGGCGGTTGGCGAAGACGTCGAACAGGATGTCGAAGATGCGGTCCTCGCAGCCCTCGTTCCACTTCGACGGCAGCTGCGGGTAGGCCTCCTGGACGCCGCTGACCTTGGCCTCGCCGTCCTCCCAGGGCTCCAGGACGGGCAGGAAGACGTCGGATCGGTTGCGCGGCAGGTCGCCCCAGCGGGTCGGCCGCTTGTCGTACATGGTGATCGAGAAGCGGTTGGCCCAGAACAGGTTCAAGGCGAGGTCCCGCATCAGGTCGTACCGGCTGGCGTACGCGCCGGTCCGCACCCTCTCCAGGATCTCGGTCCCGCTCGGGGCCTTGGTCTCGAAGTCACGGCGGATGACGCTGTCCAGCTGCTCCAGCGTCTCCATGGTGGAGAAGTCCAGCTCGGGCATGATGTTCGAGGGGAACACCATGCGGCCGTGCCGGTTCAGGACGAAGGCGTTCACGGCAGTCCTCTCGGTCGGACGGGTCCAGCTCCGGGGGGGTCAGCTCTGGTCGGCGGCGCGCTCCATGCCGCGCTCGACGGCGGCGATGAGGCGGGGCCGCAGTTCGGCGGCGGGGATGATGGCGTGCACCGAGCCCGTCCGGCGGGCGCGCTCGATGTCGTGGACGGCCTCGAACTCGGCGGCGACCTCGCCGAGCTTCTCCGACCGGACGGCGCTGCGGAGGGTCGCCAGCTGCGACCGCAGCTGGGCCTGCTCGACGGCGTCGGCCGAGCGGAGTGCGGCCTCCAGCTCCTGCACGCGGGGGTCGGCGCCGGTGCGCTTGTCCACCTCGCGGGAGAAGACGACCGCCGCGGCCGGGGCGCCCCCGATCACCGAGGCGTAGGAGCCCTCGACGGCCAGGACCTCCATGTTGTCGTTGAGGACGCCGGAGAAGACGACGAAGGCGCCCCCGTGGTAGCGGGAGACGACGCAGAAGACGATGGGGCCGTCGAAGTTGGTGATGGCCCGGCCGATCTCCGCGCCGTACTCCAGCTGCAGGTTGCGCAGCGACTCCGGTGACCCGTCGAAGCCCGACAGGTTGGCCAGCACGACCAGCGGCCGGTTGCCGCTGGCGGCGTTGATGGCGCGCGCGGTCTTCTTCGAGGAACGGGGGAACAGCGTCCCCGCCGTCCACTGGTCGGGCCCGTCGGCCGGGAAGCTGCCCCGCCGCGGGATCGGCCGGGACTCCACGCCCAGGACCGTCACCGGGTGCCCGCCGAGGTGGGCGTCCAGGACGACGGCGGTGTCGGCGTCGGCCATGCCGGCCCACCGCTCCAGGACCGCGTGGTCCTGGTCGGTGACGGCCCGCATGACCGTGCGGATGTCGAACGCCTTCTTGCGCTCGGGGTTGGCCTCGGCGGAGAAGACGTCGCCGACGGTGGTGAACTCGCTGGACGGGTGCTCGTGCGGGAAGGGCCGCACGTCGCGGTCCCGCGGGTCGGAGGTCTCGGCCGGGCGCGGCCAGCGCTCCCCCGGCGCCCGGTAGGTGTGGTCGTAGTGCCGGAACAGCACGTCGAGCGCGCCGGTCAGGTTCGGCGCCCAGTATTGCGCCTGCCCGTTGGGGCCCATCACGCGGTCGTAGCCGCCGATGCCGAAGTTGTCCTCGGCCGACACCCCGCCGGAGTAGTCGAGGGAGTGCTTGCCGGTGAGCACCATCGCGCTGTCCGGCGTCATGACGAGGATGCCCTTGGTGTGCATCAGCATCGTGGCCTCGGCGTTCCAGTACGGCTGGGCGCCGACGTTGATCCCGGTGACGACGACGTTGATCTCGCCGCCGGCCTGGGTGTACTCGATGATCCGGCGCAGCGCGCGGGAGACCCAGTCCATGTTCTCGGTGCCGCTGTCCATCGAGATGCGGGCGCCGGAGGAGAGCGCGAACCACTCGACCGGGATGCCGCGCTGCTCGGCGAGGTCCAGCGCCGCGACCACCCGCGCGCACTCGGGCTCGGCGACGGTGCCGAGGGCCTTGGTGGGGTCGCCGAAGAGCGCGACCCGCGTCATGCCCTCCGGGTAGCGCGGCGTCGGCGTGGTCACCAGCCCGGCGACGATGCCCGCCCGGTTCTGACCCGGCGGGCGCTCGACCGGCACCAGCCGGCCGTCCTCGTCCAGGTCGTGCTCGACGAAGGAACCGTCCGGCCCGGCCAGCAGCGGGGCCAGCTCGTAGGGGTAGGGGGCTCCGCGGGCGCGCGAGCTGAGCACCTTCGCGGTGTAGTCGTCGAGCGGGCGCATGGGCGCGGTGGGGCGGTCGGTCACGTCCATGCGCACGCCGGTGCCGGGCCGGTAGGAGAAGCGCAGGGCCACGTCGCGGGGTGGACGGCCCTCCTCCTCCTGCAGGCGGGCCAGGAGCACGATCTGGTCCAGCCCGGCGCCGATCGTCAGCGGCGCCGACGTGCGGGCGAAGGTCGCCACCTGGGACAGCGGCACCTCAATCGACGGCCAGGCGTAGAGGTAGACCCGGTTGTGCTCCAGCGGCCGGCGGGACCGGCGCAGGGACTGCGCCCGCCGCAGGCTGTCCAGGCAGGAGGTCAGCTGGCGCTCGACCGTCGGGAAGCCGACGACCTCGCCCTGCTCGTCGTGCAGCGGGGTCAGGTCGCGGACCTCGGCCATCGCGACGAAGCGCTCGTCGTTCGGGTTCTCCTTGGCCGTGACGTGCAGCAGGTAGGTGTCCTCGGCCGACGGCACGCGCTCGCCGTCGAACTCCTTGAGACGCCAGATCTGGAACCGCTGCGCGGTCAGCGGGTGCAGACCGCGGACGATGCGCTCCTCGACCAGGCCGGCCCCGTCCGGCGTCCGCCGGTAGGTCAGCGTCTCGGCCTCGCCGTCCGGGGTGCAGACGGTGACGGTGACCCGCCGGCCGGTCCGCAGCGCCGGGACGTCGACGAGCACACCGTGCAGCTGCTCGGCCACGGCGTCGGCGTCGGCCGGGCGGTCGGGCCAGTTCACGTAGAGGTCCACGACCACCTGGGCCGGGTCGGCGACACCGGCCAGCTCGCCCGCCACCGACGCCAGCGCCTGGGGCAGCCGCGTCCTGTCGGTCATCAGCGCCAGCAGGTGCAGCCGGTCGCCGTTGAGGTCGTACCCGGCGGTGACGCAGGTGTCGCCGTCGAGCAGGGTCGAGCGCACGTCCTCGAGACTGCGGCTGCGGTAGTAGCGGCGGGTGAGGACCTCGAGGACCGGGTCCGGGACCGTGGTCTCCCGCTCGAAGCGCTGGGCCAGCAGACGGATCAGCGGCTCGGGACTGGCGACCAGCGCCTCCATCCGCCGGATCTGCTCCGCGGTGTCACCGCGCGCCGCGGCCTCGTCGAGTGCCTCGAGCAGCTGACGGGCCCGGTCGAGGACCTCCTGCCGGGCCTGCTGGACGACCGGCTCCTCGAAGTACCGGTAGCGGATGGCGCGGGCCAGGTCCCCCAGCGAGGGGTGGCGCAGCTGGGTGGCCACGACCAGCCGGTCGAGGACCTCCCCCAGCTCCGCGCGCGCCGGGCCCTCCGGCAGTCGGTCGGCGGTCAGCCAGCGGTCCAGCAGCGCGGAGACGGCGGGCAGCTGCTCACCGACGCGCTGCTGGGCGAGGAAGACGCGGTGAACCGCCTCGGTCAGCGCCGCGCTGGGCTCGAGGTCCTCGACGCCGTAGTGGGCCAGCGCCCGCTGCAGCCGGGCACGGAAGGCCTCCGGCAGTCCCTCCCGCTCGGCGTCGAGGGAGTGCAGGTAGGCGTGGAAGTACTCGCGCGGGCTGTGGACCTGGGTGTCGGCCTCCTCCTCCTCGCTGGCCGGCCGGTTGCGGGAGAGCTCCGACAGGTCGGCGAAGGTGACCAGCACGTCGAGCTCGGCGGACAGCAGCTGCGCGTCGTCGACGGGCAGCTCGTCGCGGGCGGCGGCGTACTCGGCGACCAGCCGCTTCGCGTGCCCGCCGCTGACGTCGTAGCCGGTGACCAGCGCCCGCAGCGACGCCAGCCGGGCCAGCGCCCGGCTCCGCGGGTCGCCGTCCGGCGTCTGTGCCTCCTCCGGCAGGGTCACGCGCTCGCCGGTGGCCTCCTCGACGTCCCCGCCGGTCCGCTCCAGGCTCAGCAACGGGGCGCCGGCGTCGACCTGGCTGTTGACCGCGGCCCGCAGCTCGCGGACCCGGCCGGCGAACGGCGCGCGCACCGCCGTCTCCATCTTCATGCTCTCCAGGACCGCGACCGGCTGGCCGGCCACGACCTCGTCACCGGGCGCGACGCGGACGGCGACGACCACGGCCGGGGCGGGGGCACGGACGATGCCGCCGACGTCGCGGCTCACCCGGTGCGTCTCGCCGTCGACCTCCACCAGGGAGGACCCGGGCGCCTCGGCGGCGACCACCGAGTGCCGCCGTCCGCCGATGGTCAGCCGGCTCTCCAGGGGGCCGAGCCGGTCCACCTCGACGTCGACGACCCGGCCGTCGAGCCCGACGCGGTGCCGGTCCCGGTCCACGGTGGCGACGGTCAGCCGGTAGACCTGCCCGCGCATGCCGAGCTCGATGGTGCGGCCGACCTCGTGCGGGGCCCGCGGCCGCCCGCCGCGGGCCGACGCCAGGAAGGCCAGCCGCTCCTGCTCCTCCTCGGCCTCGGCCAGGTCGAGCGCCACCTGCACGAGCGCCACCCACGCCGACCCGGCCGGCCGGGGGCCGTCGGCGGTGCCGGCGCGGTCCAGCCAGCCGGTGTCGGCGGTGCCCGCCACGACCTCGGGGCGGTCCAGGAGGTCCAGCAGGAAGGACTTGGTGGTGGTGCCGCCCCGCAGGACGACGGTGGTCTCCTGCAGCGCGCAGCGCAGCCGGGCCAGCGCCTCGGGACGGTCCCGGCCCCACGCGATGACCTTGGCGATCATCGAGTCGTACTGCGGCGGGATGACGTCGCCGACGCTGATACCGGTGTCCACGCGGACCCCCGGACCGGTGGGCAGGCGCAGCAGCTCCACGCGGCCCGGTGCCGGCGCGAACCCCTGCTCGGCGTCCTCGGCGGTGAGCCGGGCCTCCACCGCGTGACCGTTCGCCCCGGGCGGGTCGCCCTCGAGCCGGCCGCCGGCGGCCACGTGCAGCTGCAGCTTGACCAGGTCTAGGCCGGTGGTCGCCTCGGTCACCGGGTGCTCGACCTGCAGCCGGGTGTTGACCTCGAGGAACGTGGTGAGCTGCTCCTCCGGCTGGAAGAGGAACTCGACGGTGCCCGCGCCGACGTACCCGGCGGCCCGTACGAGCGCGACGGCGGACTCGCGCAGGGCGGCGTCCTGCTCCTGGCTCAGCGCCGGTGAGCTGGACTCCTCGAGCACCTTCTGGTTGCGCCGCTGCACCGAGCAGTCACGCACGCCGGGCGCCCAGACCGTGCCGTGCTGGTCGGCGATCACCTGCACCTCGACGTGCCGGCCGCCCTCGACCAGCCGCTCCATGAACACGACCGGGTCGCCGAAGCTCTTCTCCGCCTCCGACCGGGTGCGGACCAGCGCGTCGGCGAGCTCGTCCGGCGAGCGGACGACGCGGATCCCGCGGCCGCCGCCGCCGCTGCGCGCCTTAACGATGAGCGGGTAGCCGATGGCCTCGGCGTGCCGCCCGCCGTCGTCGGGGCCCTCGACCGGGCCGTGGCTCCACGGCGCGACGGGGACGCCGACCTTCTCGGCGAGGACCTTGGCCTCGATCTTGGCGCCGAGCAGCCGCATGGCCTCCGGCGGCGGCCCGATGAACGTCACGCCCAGGTCGGCGCACAGCTCGGCGAAGGCGGGGTCCTCGGCGACGAACCCCCAGCCCACCCACGCCGCGTCCGCACGGCAGGCGCGCAGCGCCCGACCCAGCTCGGCGTGGTCGAGGTACGGGGAACCGGCCCCCGTCTCGTTGAGCAGCACCGCCTCGTCGGCGGCGCGCACGAAGGTCGCCCGGCGCTCGGCCTCGGTGTGCAGGGCGACGACGCGGGTCCGGGTGCCCTGTTCGGCGTTGAGCTCCCGCACCGCACGGATGAGCCGGAGGGCCGGCTCCCCACGGTTGACGACGGCGATGCGGTCGAACACCGGGCACCTCTCCTCGATCGCTGGACTGACGGGGTGGGCGGGCGCGACCCGCCCGGGCGGGCGCGGCACGTCCGGGCGGGCGCTACATGTCCAGGCCGCCGTTGACCCCCCAGACCTGCCCGGTGATGTAGCCCGAGGCGTCCGCGGCGAGGAAGTGCACGACGCGGGCGACCTCCTCCGGCTCGCCGAGCCGGCCGAGCGGGATCTTGCCCTTGAGGTTGTCGAGCACCTTGTCCGGCACGCTCTCGAGCATCTCGGTGGCGGTGTAGCCCGGCGTGACGGCGTTGACCGTGATGCCCGGCCCGTCGGTCTTGCCGGAGCGCTGCACCTGCATCGCGGCCTCCCGGGCCAGCGTCTTCGTCAGGCCCAGCAGCCCGGCCTTGGCCGAGGAGTAGTTCGACTGGCCGATGCCGCCGGTCTCCCCGATCACCGAGGAGATCATCACGATCCGCCCGCTGCCGCGCTCGATCATGTGCCGGAGCGCGGCCTGGGACAGGTAGAAGGCGCCCGAGAGGTTCACGTCGATGACCCGGCGCCAGTCGTCGTCGGTCATCTTCAGCACCGTGCGGTCGACGGTGATGCCGGCGTTGTTGACCAGGATGTCGAGCCGGCCGTGCTGCTCGATCACCTCCGCGATGGTGCGCCGGCAGTCGTCCGGGCTGGCGATGTCGCCGCGGTGCACGCTCGTGCGGCTGTCCGGGTAGGCGCCGGCGAAGTCCTTGACGAACATCTCGGCCCGCTCGGTGTTGCCGCTGTAGCCGGCCGCGACGTCGGCGCCCTGGGCGGCCAGGCTGCGGCAGATCGCCGCGCCGATCCCCCGGGTGCCGCCGGTGACGAAGGCCACCCGGCCGGAGAGCTTGTCGCCGGTTCTGCTCGTGCGTGTCTGGGTGGCTGTCACCGACTCCTCCTGGGGGACTCGGACGCGTACGCCCCCGTGCCTGCACCGGGGCGTTCACGACGCCGTCTTCTCCGGCGTCGGGGTACGGGCAGCATCCTGCGCGGCGGGCCGCACGGCAAGGCAGGGGGCGGATCCGACCGGTGACGGGCGGCGCGTCGGCCCGCCGCGCGGCGTCAGTGACCGTCGCCGGACCGGGGTGCCGGCAGCGCGCGGCACACCAGCGCACACGGGGGCGAGCTCGCGGCCGGCCGGCAGTGCTCCGCGGGACGGGTGCCGTCCACGGCACCGCGGGCCTGCTGGGCGCGGGCGCAGGCCAGGGCCTCGCGGAAGCCCTGCGCGTACCACAGCGGGGCGTTGAGCACGACGCCGCCGGGCACGGCCCCGGTGGTCACGGCGCCCGCTCCGCCGTCCCAGACGAGTCGGGCGAGGTCCTCGGGGGCGAGCCCGTGACACCACGCGCCTCCCGCGGCCGGCTCGCCGGCCGGGTCGCCGGCCGGCTCGATCTCGACCGCGAGGCGCCCGTCGGCACGGCCCAGCGCGTGGGCCGCCTCGAGGGCGCGCAGCAGGGGTGAGGACGTCTCGTGCGCTCGGGGCTCCACGGCCCGCCTCCCAGACCTCGCAGGTACCGGTCGCTCACCACAGCCGTCCGCCGGTCGGCGGACGGCTGTGGTGGACACCAGGGAGAGGCGGCGGCGGGGCCCGGTGATACCACCGGACGGCGGTGGGTCGCGGCGGGGGCCGGACCGGCGGCCCGGCGGTCACCAGCGGATGTCGGCGACGCTCCCGAGCGGCTCGCGCTCCCGGACGAGCTCCGGCAGCACCAGGGTGTCGGCCGCCCGCAGCACGTCCGGGAAGCGCAGCCCGGTCCTGGCCTCGACCTCGGGGAGCGTCACCTGGAACACCCGGAACTCGTCGAGGTCCAGCGCCTCGAGCTGGTGGAGCGCCTGCGTCAGCAGGAAGGCCCGGGCGCGGAGGGCACCGGCCTCGCGGAAGGCGATCACCTTCCAGAACTCGCGCGGGAGCCGGACCCCGCGGTACACGCGGTCGTCGGCCGCGAACACCGGCCCGCCGAACACGCTCACCCTCAGGTCCTCGACGTCGACGTCGGCGAGGACGGCGTTCTCGAGCCGTCCCCACACGCCGTTCCGCGCGCTCTGGTTGAAGTCGTCCATCTGCGGCGCGATGTTGGTGAAGCAGAAGGAGTCGCGGTTCGCCCGCTCGGCGACGGGCAGGCTGCCCCAGACGAGGTCGGCCCGGCGCGCGATGTGGCCGCGATCGAGGCGGTTGCCCGCGTACAGCTCGTCGCCGACCTGGAGGTCCTCGGCGACCTGCGGGTCCTTGACGAACCTCTGGCCACTGCGGCTGAGCGCCTTCAGGGCGCCACCGTCGATGTTCCACGCGACCCAGAGGGCGAACCGGCGGGAGGCGCTCATCTGCAGGGAGAAGTGCACGTGCTCCACCACGGTGTCGCCGTCCACCGTGGGCGCCACGTCGGCGCGGACGGCGGCACCGGGCACGGGCGCGGGGACCTCGACGCCGAGGAAGGAGGGGTCGTAGCCCTCGGCGACCTCGGGGACGGCTGCGGGGGCGCGGGCCTCCGGCGCCGCCGTCGTCCCCCCGGACGGGGACGTCGCCGGCCCGGCGGGCTCCCCGTCGAGGGTGAAGCGGATCGAGACCTCCGGGACCCGACGGCCACCGGTGGTCACGTACCCTACGTCGACGGAGGAGACGTCCAGGTCGGCCAGGGACACCGCGTCCCCGGCGCGGACGAGGCGCCCGAGCGCGGCGAGCAGGCGCCCCCGCTCCCGGGGACGGTCGCCCGTCCCGTCCGCGCTGGGGCCGACCGGGTCGCCCGCCGTCGGGTCGGTGGTCGTCGTGTCGGTGGCCATGGGGCCCTCCCTCGCGTCGCGGCGGTCGCCGGCCGCTGCCGGCGCGCCGGTGCCGGTGCCGCCCGGCCGCGCAGCGGGATGCCGTCCCCGGACCCCTGGTGGGATCGCCTCGGCGCGGGCGCCCTCGGCCCCGGCCTCGTCCGGGGTCCCCGGGAGGAGGCCGTCGGACGTCGTCGTGGGCAGCACGTCGGTCACGGCCCCAGCCCACCCGGCGGTCGTCACCGGGGCGTCACCGGCGCGTCACACGGCCCGGACCAGGACGTGGTCCCCCGCTCCGCCTCCTGGGGTCGGTGCCCGGCCCTCACGGCGTGGCGAAGCTCTCGACCACACCGGCCAGTGACGTCGAGGTCGCGGGCGGGGAGACCGCCCCCACGCCCATGCCGCGCTTGGCGAAGCCCGCCCAGACGTCGGCCAGGTCGCCCGGGTCCAGCGCGGCGACCGCGTCGAGGACGCCGTCGCGGGCCTGGGTGAAGGTGGGCATCGAGGGGGTGAGCTTGAGCCCGCCGATGACGTGGTCGAGCACCCGCCGTTCCGCCTCCGCGTGCCCGTGCCGGGCCACCAGGCCCACGAAGACCTCCCACAGCGCCGTGCACCACACCTCCCCGGCGTTGTGCACCTCGCTGTTCGCGCCGCCGCCGTTGGGGTTGCGCGGTGGTCCGGCGGGCAGGAGGGCGCCGTCGCCGACGTGCCGGAAGGTCAGCGGGTTCTTCGCGGTGTCCACCGAGTAGGGGTAGCGGCGGATCGAGAAGTAGTAGTTGTCGTCGAAGCCGGGGGCCCGGTCGGTCCACCCGCCGACCGGGAAGACGCCGGTCGCGAACGCGTCCGTGGCCTGCGAGGTCATGCAGATGGCGAAGAAGTCCCCCCAGCCCTCCCCCATCGCCTTGCCCTGGCGGTTGGCGAGCCCGCTGGCGTTGCCGACCAGCCGGTTGGTGACGTAGTGGCCCATCTCGTGGAAGGTGATCAGCGCCTCGTGGTTGCTGGTCCGCGACGGCGTCACCGCGCGGAACTCGAACATCTGCATCCGGGGGCTGGCGCCGTCGGCCGGTGTCTGCATGTTCGCGTTGTCGGTGCCGCTGAAGTCGTTGCCCTCCGCGAGGACCGGGTCGCCCCCGACCCCGCCGGTGCCGTCGAGGTCCACCTGCTGGGCGTTGCCGGCGGCCTCGTCGAAGCCCGCCTCGTACCAGCGGTCGTGCAGCCAGTTCACGTGGAAGAACATCCCGACCAGGCTCGCCTGGAGGTTCTCCGGGTCGGTGGCCGGCCGGGAGTGGTCGTAGGTGTGGTCGAAGACGTGCGGACCGGTCACCCGGCCGAGGACGTCACCGGGGCCCAGGCCGTCGGGCCGGGACAGGTCGGCGTAGGCGGTGCAGTTGTTGCCCGCGGTCGTCGTCGCGTCGTCCGGGAGCCACGGCCGGCCGGGCAGCAGGCTCTCCAGGGTGACGAGGCGCTCGGGGACGGTCGGTGCCTGGAACCCGTCCGGGACGCCGGTCGGGTGCGGGGAGCCGGGTGCCGGCCCGTCCTCGGGCCGGCACACCGCGTCCCCGGTGTTGTGGACCCGGTAGCCGAAGGCGACGTCGGCCCGCAGGTTCTTGCGGAAGAGGACCTCCGGCTCCCCGGCCACCTCCACGACGTAGCCGAAGGCCGGGAAGGTCCTGATCCACAGCTCGAGGTGGTGGCCACGGGCGAACTGCCGCCCACCGAGCGGGAACAGCACCTCCCGGAGCCGGACGGGGCGCTCGAAGGCCGGCCGCTCTCCCGAGCCCGCCCCGTCGGCCCGGTAGCTGCGGAACGCCCCCGCGCCGGCCCCCTCGTCCTCCTCGAGGACGAACGACGAGGGTTCGTACGGCAGGCCGGTGAGGTCGGACGCGGCGAGCGCGATCGCCTCCTCGGGGGTGGTGCCGGCGGCCCGGTCGGCCCGGCCCGCCTCCGCCGCTCCGGGGAAGAACTGGCCCGCTACGGAGACGACCTCGCCGGCCGGGCCGATCGCAGCGGTGACGTCGGAGCCGAACACCTCGACGCCGTCGACGCGCTGGACGAGGTGGGCGGTGCGCAGGCGGCTGCCGCTCACGGACGTGACGGCGACGCCGCCGGCGTCCTGCGGGGAGAGCTGCCAGAGGTCCCCGCGCTCGGCGAGGAAGCGGCCGACCGCCTCCTCGGGCGAGCCGCCACCCTCGGCGGTGGGAGGCGCGCCCGGCGTCAGGCCCGCCACGCGGTTGGGCAGGCCGGTGGCCTCGTCCTGGTCGACGCGCAGGTCGACGGCACCGCCGGCCGGCCGGCTCTCCCCGCCCGGCGACGGCGCGGTTGCCGCGGGCGGACCACCGCGGACGCGACGGACGCCCGGGTCGTAGAGGGCGTGGAAGTCCTGCGGCAGCTCTCCGGTGGCCATGTCGTCCCCTGTCCGGCTCTCGCCTGTCCCGCATCGCGGGTCGGGGCGTGTGGCACGCCCGCGTCGTCCTCCCGAGGCTGCCCGGCCGCCATCACCGCGACGTCACCGCCGTCGCGTCAGCCCCCGGCGAGGGTCTCGGCCACGAAGGCCACGTTCATGCGGAGGACCTCCAGCGCCAGGTCGAGGTCCAGCGGGGGCAGCGTGTCCTGCTCGGTGTGGACCCTGCGGTTGGTGCCGTCGGCGCCCTCGATGGTCAGGACGGCGGGGATGCCGACGTCGATGAACGGCACGTGGTCGCTGTTGGCCGGGCTGAGGCCCACGGTGACGGCCAGGCCCGTGTGGGTGGCCGCGGCCCGTGCGAGCGCGTCGATGAGGTCCCGCGAGACCGCGGCGCCCTCCAGCAGCACTCCCCGCTCCGGTGTGTTCCGGCCGGCGATCATGTCCATGTTGACCACCGCCCGGACCCGGGCCCGCTCCGGGCCGGAGAGCTCCTCGACGTGGCGCCGGCTCCCGAGGAGCCCCTGCTCCTCGCCGCCGAAGAGCACCAGGCGCAGGTCGAGGAGGGCCCAGGACCCGGCGAGGGACCCGGCGAGCGCCCGCGCGAGCGCCAGCACACCCCCGCTGCCCGAGGCGTTGTCGTCCGCCCCCGGTGCGGGCGCCTCGGGACCCAGCCGGTTGACCGAGTCCAGGTGCGCGGTCACCAGCACGACGTCGCGGGGCGCCGGGCCGGTACCGGACCGGTCGGCGACGACGTTCCGGCAGCGCCCTCCCCCGCGGGGGACCGGCTGGGTCGTGACGGTGAACCCGGCTGCGGCCAGCTGGGCGGCGGCCCAGTTCGCGGCGGCGTCGAAGGACCCGCTCGCGGAGTGCCGCGTGGAGTGGGCGACGAGCGTGGCCAGGTCGGCCGCCAGCTCCTCCCTGGAGAGGCGGTCCACGCAGCGCCGCACCGGGTCCGGCACCTCCCGGAGTCCCTCGACGGCGGGAGCGGCGGCGACCACCGCACCGGCGGGGAGCGGGCGCAGCGTCCAGCAGGAGCCCCCGGAGCCCTCCAGCCGCCGCGCGACCTCCGGCTCGAGCTCGACGACCAGGTGCCGGCCCGCGTCGAGGAGGACGGGCACCTCCGGGTGGTCGACCCGGAACGACTCGCCGTTCTGCACGACCAGGACGAGCTGCTCCGCGGCGGCCCCGGCCACCCGGAGCTCCCCGGGTGGGGCGGGCCGGCGGTCGGCGGCGCCGTCACCGGTGACGACGACATGACCACCCAGCAGCGTCCGGGCCTCCCCGGGGGTGGCGGCGAGGCCGGCCGGCCCGCGCGTGAGGAGGTCGCGCACGACGGGGAGGAGGTCGGGCAGTGCGGCCACGTCCCCGCCGGCACCCCCGGAGGGCCGGACCTGGACGGCGGTCATGCCGAGCCGGCGCGCGGCCCGCACGTGGCCGGCGTCCTCGGTGACGAAGAGGACGTCACCGAAGCCCAGCGTGGGGTCGGCCCGCGCCACGGCGGCCCGGAACACCGCCGGAGCCGGCTTGCGGACCCCCACCTCGGCCGAGAGGGTCACGTGCCGCGACAGCGGCTCGAAGAACCGGCGGATCCCCAGCTCGCCCAGCAGGGTGCGGTACTCCGCGACGATCGCGGCGACGTCGGCCGGCCCCGCCGGGGCCCGGCTGTCCGACAGCAGCCCCAGGACGACCGCCGGACGCCCACCGCTGCGCAGGTCCGTCAGCTCCCGCAGGGTCTCCATCGCCCTCGGCCGGAGGACGCCGTCGGACTCCAGCGTGCCCCCGAGGTCGAACAGCACCAGCACCGACCCCACCCCCTCCCGACCGGTCGGTCCCCCGCGGTCACGAGGCGGCCCGCCGCAGCCGGGTGGCGCCCCGGACCAGCCGGGTCATCTGCTCCGTCGGCGGCACGCCGAGCTCGTCGCGCAACAGGTCCCGGAACGTGTCGTGGGCCCGGAGCGCCTCGGCCAGGTTGCCCTCGGCGAGGTGCACGCGCACGACGGTCCGGTGGGCGCTCTCCCGCAGCGGCTCGGACCGGATCGCCAGGTAGGCGGCCTGCAGCGCCTCCCCGTGCCGGCCGGCGGCGGCGAGGCGGCCGGCCACGGTCTCCAGCGCGCGCAGTCGCATCTGGGCGAGCCGGTCCCGCTCCAGCAGGACCCAGTCGTCGTACCAGCCGGGGAGCAGGTCACCCAGCAGCTCCGGGCGCGGCAGGGTCACCCGGTGCCCGCCGGCCCGGGGGTCGCAGGCGCGCTCGACCCAGGCGCGCAGCTCCCGCACGTCGGTCCGCACGCCGACCGCGAGCCGCAGCGTGCCGCCCGACACCTCGACGAGCCCGGGAGCGGACCTGCGCAGCCGCCACAGCGCGGACCGGAGGTTGGCCTGGGCCCGGTCCTCGGGGACGTCGGGCCACAGGGAGCCCGACACCGCCGTGCGCGCCGGCCGGCCGGCCAGGCACAGGTGGGCCACCACGCGCTGCGCCGCCCGGGGCAGCTCACCGCCGACCGGACGGTCCGCGGCTCCGCCGTCCCGGACGGTAAAGCCGTCGAGCAACGTGACGCGCGGTCCGCTGTCCGGAGCGGCACGCAGGAGCTGGTCCATCAGCGGTCCTCCATCACGAGTGACGACGTCGACCAGCAGAGGGGCGCGGGGGTGCCGCTGATACACGGGCGGCGGTGACGGCGCGCGGTGACGCCGGGGTGACGCGGCGGTGACGCCGCGGCCGGAGGGTCGGCCCGGCCGGACGGCACGGACGGCACGGCACACGACGAGACGAGGTGGCGCGGATGACCGCGACGCAGCACGCCGACGACCCGGTGCAGAACCCGCTCACGCTGGTCATGACCGTGCGGTCGGCCGACGACCGCCGGGCGCTGCAGGCCAAGCTCGAGGCGCTGCAGTCGCTGCCCCGCGAGCAGAACCCGGTCGTCGCGGCCCTGGACACGATCGCCACGGTGCACTTCGCGCGCTTCGTCTTCATCGACGAGGACCGGCTCGCCGTGATCACGACCTACGACGGCGACTTCGCCGTGTACATCAACGAGTTCGTCGACCACATCGGGGACGTCTTCAACGACCTGCTGCAGCACGTGGACGGCGCCCCGCCGCTGCCCGTGCAGCGTCACCGGGAGCAGTTCCTCGACTACGTGCGCCGCAACGACCTGCGGTGCCTGCCGCCGTTCTACAGCGCCTACCCGGAGCGGACCGTGCTCGACGTCCTCGCCGCGGACAGCGGCAGCTGACGGGGACCCCGGTGCTCGACCTCGCCGACGTCCAGGGCCTCGTCCTCCGCGGCTACACGATGCCCCGCGCGCGCCACCTGGTGCTGCGGGTCGACTCCCCCGCCGCCGGCCGGGAGCTGCTCGGCTCCCTCGTCGACGGGGACCCGCGCCGTCCCCAGGTCACGACCGGGACGCCCTGGACCGAGAAGCCCGACTGCTGCCTCAACCTGGCGGTGACCGCCGGCGGTCTGCGCGCCCTCGGGGTCCCCGAGGAGTCGCTGGCGACCTTCCCCGAGGAATTCACCGCGGGTGCCGAGGCACGGGCGGACCGGGTGGGGGACGTCGGCCCGAACGCCCCCGAGCACTGGCTGCCCGTCTTCCGGGACCCGGGGTTCCACCTGCTGGTCTCGCTGTTCGGGCAGACCCCCGCGGCGGTGGAGCGGGTCACCGACGACCTCCTGGCCGGCACCGGCCCGGGCCTGACGGAGCTGTGCCGGCTCGACGCCGCCCTGCTGGGCGACCGCGTGGACCACTTCGGCTACGTCGACGGGATCTCCCAGCCCACGGTCGGCGACACGCCCCCACCGGGACCGCCCGACCGGCTCCCCGTGGCGCCGGCGGGCGCCTTCCTCCTCGGCCACCCCAGCCAGTTCCGCGACCACACCTACCCCGTGCCGCAGCCGCCAGCGCTCGGCCGCAACGGCAGCTTCGCGGCGTTCCGCATGCTGGCCCAGGACGTCGACGCCTTCCACGACCTGCTCGCCGAGCAGTCCCGCCGCACCGGCGCGTCACCGGAGCTCGTCGCCGCGAAGCTGTGCGGGCGCTGGCGCAACGGGACCCCCCTCGTCCTCTCCGCGGACACCGGCACCCCCGAGCCGCCGGTGCCCGCGGAGGAGCTGAACGACTTCGACTACGCCGCGGACCCGAGGGGCGAACGCTGCCCGATCGGGTCGCACGTCCGGCGGATGAACCCGCGGGACTCCCGTGTCGCCGGCAACGGCGGGCACAAGCACCGGATCGTGCGGCGCGGGCTCACCTACGGCCCGCCCCACGACCCCGCCCACCCCCGGGACGGGCAGGACCGCGGCATGCTCGGCCTCTTCATCGGGGTGAGCCTGCGCGACCAGTTCGAGTTCGTGATGAGCCAGTGGGCCAACGACGGCCGGTTCGCGCCGGGCCTCGGCCGGACGCAGGACCCCTTCCTGGGCGCCGGCGGCACGCTGCCCCTCGCCTCCCCCGGCGGCGGCAGGGCCCGGCTCACCGACCTGCCCCGGCTGGTCACCACCCGCGGCGGCGCCTACTGCTTCCTCCCGAGCGTCACCGCGATCGGCCACCTCGCCGGGCGGTGAACCCGCCGTCCGGTCACCCCGCCGGCCCGTGACCCCGCCGCCCGTCACTGCAGGGCCAGGTCGTGCAGGCCCGCGGACTCCAGCGTCGTCCGCAGCCGGGCGAGGACCCGTGCCCTCGTCGGGCCGATGCTGCCGACCGGCATGCCGAGCCCGGCACTGATCTGCTCGTAGCTCACCGGCGGCGAGGCGACCAGCAGGTCCAGCAGCTGCCGGTGCCGCGGCGGCAGCGTCGCCACCGCACGGCGCACCAGCACCTGGTGGTCCCGGCGCACCGCGCTCACCTCGGGGGCGGCCTCGTCGGTGCCACCCCACCTGTCCGGCAGGTCGCCCGGGTACCGGTCGCAGGAGTCCGTCGGCCGCTCCCGGTCCGCCCCGCGCACCATCGCCAGGCACACCCGGCGGGCCGTGGTGCGCAGCCAGCCGGCCAGCCGCTCCGGCTCGCGGATCGCGGCCAGGTGCTCGACGAGCAGCAGCCAGGTCATCTGGACCGCGTCGGCGGTCTGCGCCTCCCCCAGCCGGCACCCGCGGGCCACCGAGCGCACCAGGCCGTCGTATTCCGCGACGAGGGCGTCCCACGCCGCGCGGTCCCCGGCGGTGGCGCGGTGGACCAGTGCCGTGACCTCTGCGGGCTCCACGTCCCCTCCCCTCCTCGCGGGCGGCGTGCCGCCCGCTGGAGGCAGGGTCGGAGGGGGGCGTTAGCGGGACGTCAGCCGGGCCCGGGGCGCGCGCCGAGATCGGCGAGCCGCCGGTCCAGCGCGACGGTCCGCGGCTGCGGGCGGACGCCGAGCTCGGCCAGGGCCCGGAGGCACCGGCGGGACCACTGCCGGCCGGCGACGAGGTCCCCGGCCTCCAGGAGCGCGGCCACCACCAGCTGGTAGGCGCGCTCCGACCACCGGTCCACGTGCAGCGCCCGCTCCCCCAGCGCGCGGGCCGCCCCGGTGTCGCCGCGGGCGAGGAGGAGCTCCCCGGCGCGGACGGCGGCCGCCACGAAACGACCGCGCAGGCGCTCGCGCTCCCAGTCCAGCCACTCCCCGCCCGGGACGTCGGGGAGGTGGTCGGTGCGCCACAGGCCGACCGCCCGCAGGTAGACCGGGAGGGCCGCCGACGGCACCCCCTGCCGATCCAGCCGGGCCGCCTCGTCGAGATCCCGCTCGAACGTGCGCGCGTCGACCTCGAGCGCGCCGTCGACCTCCAGGTGCAGGCACGGTCCGGAGCTCCGGACGAAGTAGGGCGGGTCGAGCTCGCCGCGGTCGGGCTCGAGGAGCGTGTGCAGGTAGGCCAGGGTCACCCGCAGGTTGCGCCCGGCGGCCGGCTCGTCGAGGTCCGGCCACAGGTCGGCGGTGACGGCGGACCGGGTCGGCCGGTCGTGGACGAGCAGGTACGCCAGCAGCTGCCGCACCCGCTCCCTGCGCAGCTCGGGAGCGGACACGACCACCCCGTCCCGGCGCAGCTCCATCGGCCCCAGGACGCGCAGGGACAGCCGGTGCGCCGGCGTCGCCGGCAGCTCGCGCAGCAACCGGCGCGCGGCGGAGGCGACCGCCCCCGGTGGTCCGCCGGCCCGGGCGCGCAGCGTGGCCCGCACCCGGGGACCGAGGTCCTCCACCGTGGCCCGCCCCTCGGCCCGGACCTCGTCCCGGCCCGACGCGAGCAGGCCGAGGGCCAGCTCCGCCGTCCACGGCGCCGGCAGGACCGCGCGCGCGAGCCGCCGCACCTCCGGCGAGAGCTGCGCGACCTCGGTGACGGAGCCGCGGTCCCGGAACGCGGCGAGCGCCCGGGCCAGCTCGTGGAGGTGGGCGAGGCAGCCGGCCGGCGGCTCGGCGTCCCAGACGTCCCGGGCCTCGGGCAGGAGGACGTAGAGCAGGGGCAGCGCCGCGGACGACACCTGCAGAGCCAGCTGCGTGCGCGCCAGGCCGAGGTGGCGAACCCCGCGCAGGACCGCGGCCGCCCGGTCCTCCTCACCCCGGGACGCGAGGCAGAAGGCCTCGGCGAGGGCGCCGGCCACCGGTGCCCAGGCCACCGAGGAGGCGGCCACGGCCGGGCGGGTCCGCACGAGCAGCTCGTCGGCCTCCCGGCTGCGGCCGAGGACCTCGAGCAGGACGACGGCGCAGCTCACCGTCTCCGGGGAGGTGAGCACCTTGGCCGGGTGGATGCCGCCGAGCAGCGCGGACAGGAGGTGCTCGGCCTCGTCGAGCCGCCCGCGCAGCCGCAGGGACTCGACCACCTGGCAGCAGGAGAGGACGGCGAGGTTGGGGACGGCGTGGGCCATCGCCCGGCGCGCGACCGCCTCGGCCGCCTCGGGCTCGCCGAGCTTGAGGAGGAGCAGGTGGGCCCGCAGCCACTCCTGCACCGGGCTCAGCGGCGCCCCGGAGACCAGACCGGGGTGGGCCAGGTGGGCGCGGACCTCGTCCGCGCTGCGGGCGAGCAGGGCGCGGAAGAGCGCGATCCACCCCTCCGCCCGCTCGGAGCCGGAGGCGGCCAGCGCGGTCAGCCGTTCGATGAACCGCTTCATCTGCGCCCGGTCCGACCGCCGGAACGCCACCTCCACGAGCGCGTTCAGGCAGGCGAACCCCACCTCGGCGGCGTGGGGGGCGGCCGCCGACGCCCGCTCCAGCAGCCGCTCGGCGGCGTCCGGGTTGGTGGGCTCGGCCACCATGGCCGCCAGGAGCAGGCCCTCCGGGCTGTCCTGCACCTCCGGGGGCAGCCGGGCGAGCCAGGCCTCCAGGACGTCCGGTGGCACCAGCGGCGTCCCGACCTCGCAGACCTCGACGACGACGTCCCGCACGTCGTCCCACGCCCCCGCGTCGGTCAGCAGCTCCACGGCGTCGTGGTAGCGCCGCCGGCGGGCCAGCACGCGGCCGGCCGCCCGGCGCGCCCCGGCGACCTCCGCCGGGGTGAGGAGGTCCCGCACGACGACCCCCCACAGGGAGTGCAGCGACCACCACCCGGACCGCCCGCGGACCACCAGCGGCAGGCCGTCGAGCAGCTCGCGCAGGTGGACGTGCTCGCCGAGGAGCGTCGCGGCGATCTCCTCGTCGGCACCGCCCACGGCCACCAGCAGGGCGAGCGCCCGCAGGCGGTCGGCGGGGAGCCGGGCCAGCAGCTCCTCCCAGACGTAGCCGCTGACCGCCGCCGGGCCCGCGGTCGCCGTCAGCTCGGCGAGGGCCGGCCAGCCCCCGATCTCGCGGAGCAGCTCCGGGGACACCTGCCGGGCCCCGGCGAAGGCGGCCACCTCGTCGTCCCCGAACTGCAGGTCCCCCTCCCGCAGGACGACCGCGTCCCCGTTGGCCAGCAGTCGGGCGGTGGGCAGCACCGCCAGCGGCGGCCGGGAGGCGATCACCAGGTGACCGTTGCGCGGCAGCTCCTCGACCAGGGCGGCGAGGAAGGAGCCGCCGGGTGAGCCGGGGTCGACCAGGTGGGCGTCGTCGAGGACCAGGGCGACGTGTCGTGGCGCCGCACCCCACATGGCCTCGGCGACGGTGACGGCGGCCGTCCGCGGGTCGTCGGGCGCGGGTGCGGACACCCCGAGCGCGGCGATGGCGCCCGAGGCGAGGAAGGAGAGCGCGGCGTCGTCGCGCTGACAGGTCAGCCAGGCGTCGACGCCCAGCGGGGACAGGGCGTTCTCCTGCACGGCCTGGGCGAGCAGCGTCGTCTTGCCGAAGCCGGCCGCCGCCACGACGGCCGTCAGCGGTCGCTCGAAGCGGGTGTGCAGCGGCGCCAGCAGCCGGGGCCGCAGGATCAGGCCCCGACCGGTCAGCGGCGGTGCGTACCTGAGCGCCCGGCTCATGCGCAGACTGTAGTGGCCCCATGACGCCGGGGACGCCCGCCGTCCGGCCCAGCCCCGGGGGACGGCGGGCCGGCGCGGGTCAGCCCTCCCGCGCCCCCGGCACCCGTGCCGGCGCGACGGCGTACGCCTGGGGGCGGACCCGCGCGAGCAGGCCGGTCATGGAGTGCGTCGGCGCGACCCCCAGCGTGTCGGCGAGCACGTCGCGGAACGCCTCGTAGGCGCGGCACGCCTCGGCGGTGTTGCCCTCGGCCAGGTGGACCCGGACGACGGCACGGTGCGCGCTCTCCCGGAGCGGTTCCTCGTGCACCGCGGCGTAGGCCGCCTCGACGGCCTCGCCGAACCGCCCGGCGACGACGAGCTCGTCGGCCAGGGCCTCGAGCGCGTGCATCCGCAGCTGGCGCAGCCGCTCCCGCTCCAGCAGCACCCACTCCTCGTCCCAGCCGGGGAGGAGCACCCCGCGCAGCGCCTCCCCCGGCAGCGCGAGGTCGTCCCCGCGGACCTGCGGGTCGAGGACACGCGAGGCCCACGTCTCGAGCTCGCGGACGTCGACGCACACGCCGGCGGAGAGGGACAGCGAGCCACCCGACACCTCGACGGTCCCGGGCGCCACCCGCCGCAGGCGCCACAGCGCCGACCGCAGGCTGCCGTGTGCGTGGTCCTCGGGCACGTCGGGCCACAGCTGGCCGGCGATCACGTTCCGGTCGGGGCAGTGCGACAGGCTGAGGCGGGCGACGAGGCGCTGGACCGCGCGCGGCAGGTCGCGCAGCGGCACCGCGGCGTCGTCCCCCAGCCAGAGCGCGAAGCCGTCCAGCAGGGTCACCCGCGTGGGTGGTGCGAGGGTCACGGGGCATCCCCCTCGGGCACCCGTCGGTGTGGGAACGGGAGGAGTTCAGGTACCGACGGCTGGTGATCGTCGGCTGCTCACCCGTCGCTGTCAATCGAGTTCCGCGCGTCGCGGAGGAAGGCGTCCAGCCAGGCACGCACCGCGTCGAGGACGTCGTCGGGGGACGCGGCCAGGGCCACGGTGGCCTCCTCCGTCCCCCGCCGACCGGGCGAGGTGTCCAGGGTCGTCAGCCGGCCGCGGAAGGACTGTGCGCCGTCCTCGAGCCAGATGCGGACGAGCAGTGCGGCGCTGCGGTCGCCGTCCACGGTCACCGTCCATCGGGGTCCCTGCGGCCCGCCCCAGCGGCCGGCCGGTCGCCCACGAGTCCTCGTGATCGCGGGACCCCATCCTCACTCGCGGCCCTGCGTGGTGCACTCCCCCGACCGGGCGGCGTCCGTCCCGACGGGCGGCGTCCCGGCCGCGCCGTCCGATCGCGGGAGCCTGGCAGCCGCCCGTAGTGTGGCCTGCACCACTCCGCGCCCCCGGAGGTCCGAGCATGACGACGACCGCACCCGCGGAGGACGCCGAGCAGGGTCGGGCGGACGTCCGGGACGCCGGACACGTCGACGTGCTCGTCGTCGGCGCCGGGGTGTCCGGCGCTGCCGCCGCGACACGCGGCACGCCCTGACGCCCCCGCGGACGAGGAGGACGGCGCGGTGCGGCTGGACGTGCTCTACGTCGACGGCGACATCACCACGGGCGACCCGGACCGGCCGCGCGCCCGCCGGCTGGGTGTGTGGCGGGGACGGGTCGTCGGGCTCGACGACGACCTGGCCGGGTGCACGGCCGACACGGTCGTCGACCTGCGCGGGACTCCCGTCGTCCCCGGGTTCCACGACGCCCACCACCACCTGAGCATGCGCGGGCAGCGGCTGCGCCAGGTCGACCTGACCTCCCCCGGCGTCGCCGGCCTGGACGAGCTGTACGCGCGGGTGGCCGAGCGCGCCGCGTCGCTCGAGGCCGGCGCGTGGGTCCTCGGGCACGGCTACGACCAGAACAAGATCGGCGGGCACCCCACCCGGGAGGCCCTCGACCGGGCGGCCGGGGGCCGGCCGGTCTGGCTGACGCACAACTCCGGGCACATGGGCGTGCTGAGCACCGAGGGCTTCCGCCGGGCGGGCTTCGCCGACCTCGACGCCGTGCCGGACGTGCCCGGCGGGCACGTCGGGCGCGACGACCGGGGCCGCCCCGCCGGCCTGCTCGCCGAGCGGGCCCAGGAGCTGGCGCAGGCGGTCCT
Organism: Geodermatophilus maliterrae; assembly: GCF_041018925.1. Taxonomy (NCBI): domain Bacteria; kingdom Bacillati; phylum Actinomycetota; class Actinomycetes; order Geodermatophilales; family Geodermatophilaceae; genus Geodermatophilus; species Geodermatophilus maliterrae. Next base: position 33,561 of record NZ_JBFNXQ010000002.1, on the reverse strand, counting down.
GCGCCCGGAGCCGTTCGAGGACTGGGTCCGCGGGATCGGGATGGCGAGCGACGTGGCGCTGTCCGAGGGCACCACCAGCATCACCGAGCCGGGCATCTGCGCCGGCCTGGCCGGCAACGGCCCCGCCGACCTGGCGGCGTTCCTCACCGCCCGCGAGCGCGGGGTCCTCCGCGTCCGGGCCACGCTGATGCCGGCGATCGACACCCTCCACGAGACCGGCGACGTCGAGCCGGGACACCCGTGGTTCGGCCTGGACCTCGGCGTGCGGACCGGACTGGGCGACGAGTGGGTGCGCATCGGCGCGGTGAAGGTCTTCTCCGACGGCTCGCTCATCGGCCGGACGGCGGCGATGCGGGAGCCCTACGCCGACCCGCCCGGCACCAGCGGCTTCCTGGTGCAGGAGGCGGCGACCCTGCACGAGCGGATCCTGGCCGCTCACGCGCACGGCTGGCAGGTCGCCACGCACGCGATCGGGGACGCCGCGCTCGACGTCGTCCTCGACGCCTACGAGGACGCGCAGCGCCGCTCCCCGCGTCCCGGCGTGCGGCACCGCGTCGAGCACGCCGGCGTCGCCGGCGACGACCAGGTCGCCCGCATGGCCGCCCTCGGCGTCGTCCCGGTGCCGCAGGGCCACTTCGTCGGCGAGATCGGGGACGGCATGCTGCAGGCACTCGGGCCCGAGCGCAGCCGGCTGTGCTACCGGCAGCGGAGCTTCCTCGACGCCGGCATCGTCGTGCCGGGCAGCTCGGACTGCCCCGTGGTGCAGGGCGCTCCGCTGCTGGGCATCCACGACCTGGTCAACCGGCGCACCGGCTCCGGGCAGCCGTTCACCCCGGAGGAGGCGCTCACGGTCGGCCAGGCGCTGCGCGCCTACACGTACGGCTCGGCGTACGCCGACCACCAGGAGCACGAGAAGGGCCGGCTCGCGCGCGGGCTGCTGGCCGACATGGTGGTGCTCAGCGACGACCTGCACGCGGTCGACCCCGCCCGGATCGCCGACGTCTCGGTCGTGGCCACCGTCGTCGGCGGGGTGCCCGAGTTCGGGGCCGGCGACCTGCGCGTCTCCTGAGGTCCCCTCGGCGGCGCCCCCGGCCGGCCGTCAGCCGTGCAGCGCCGCCCAGAAGGCCGTCCGGACCCCGCCGGCCCCCCACGCGTTCGGCTCGATGACGTCGCAGAACCACAGTCGCCGCTGCGCCGGCCGCGCCGCGTGCTGCGACGGGTCGCCCGCGCGGAGCCCGTGGCCGCGGAAGACCCCGGCGATGTCGGCGACCGCGGCACCGTGGCGCGCCGCGACACCGCGCAGCGCGTCGTCGAGCTCGCCGATGACCGCGACGGCGTCGGGCCAGGGCGGCAGCCCCAGGGCGGCGGTGTCCCCGGTCCCGTCGCTCGGGTCGTAGACGGTGCCGACGACGACCCGACCGCCCGGTGCCAGGAGACCGGCGAGCTCGGCCAGGGCCGCGTCGACGGCCGCCGCCACGCGGGTGACGACCTCGCGGGCGGCGGCCGTGTCCCCGTACACGGACAGCAGGTCGTTTCCGCCGATCGTGAGGGTGACCAGCGTGGGGCGTGCCGGCAGCGCCCGGAGACGGGGCAGCTGGGCCTGCAGGAGCGTGCGGGTCGTCGCGCCGTCCGAGGCCAGCAGCGCGAACGTCGTCGCCGGGTCCAGGGACAGGAGGTCACGGCCGCGCCAGTCGGGGAAGTCGTCGTCGCGGTTGCGGAACAGCAGGCCGGCGCCTCCCCGCCCGGGGCCGCCCGCGTAGTCGTCGATGGAGATGGAGTCGCCGAGGGCGACGTAGCACGGCGGGGCGGCGGGCACGGGGACATCCTGCGCCCGGTCCCCGGGCTGCTCAGTCCAGGCGGTGCGCCGCGGCCGCCGCGAGCGTGCCCAGGGTGTTCGTCGCGAGGTGCAGCAGGACGGGTGCCAGCAGGCTCCCGCTCCGGACCCGCAGCCAGGCGAAGAGGACCCCCGCCGCGGCCGTGACCGCGCAGCCGAGGACCACGGCGAGACCCCGCAGGACCGGTCCCTCGACCAGGTCGTTGGCCGCCACCGCGCTCAGCGTGGGACGGACGTGCCAGAACCCGAAGACCACCGCCGCGGTCCCGGTCGCCGCCGGCGGGGGGACGATCCTGGCCAGGGCCGCGAGCAGCACGCCGCGGAACGCGACCTCCTCCCACAGGACGGTGCCGAGCGGGATGCGCACCAGCACCTGGTACGCGACCTCGCCGCCGTCGGCTCCGGCGAGCCGCGCATCGGCGAACAGGGGCCGGAGCGCCGGGATCGCGAGACCGGCCGCGCAGCCCGCTGCCACCACGGCGGAGGGCACCCCGCCCCACCGCAGACCGGCCGGCAGCCGGCGCCGGTCGACGCCCAGGTCCCGCCAGGAGAGGCCGACGGCGCGGGCCGCCACGAGCAGCAGGACCGTGGCCGTCACGTTGGCCGGCACGTAGGACGCGGGGTGGCCGGGCAGCCGGGTGACGACGAGGTTGTTCCAGGCGCCGAGGACGAGGACGAGCGGAGCGGCGAACGCGAGGGCTCTCCCGCGGCCGGGTGGGCGAGCATGCACGGGTGAGGTCTTCCCCCGTCGCGCGCCGGCTCACGTCCGTGGCGGTGGCCGTGCCCGGCGCCGTGGTCGTCGCCGTGGTCGTGGTCGGGGGCGAGCTGTCCCCGGCCGCGCTCCTCGCCGTCGGGACCGCCGGCGCGGTCGTGGCCGGCCTGGGGCTGGCCCGGCGGTCCGGCGAGGCCGCCCCGCCGGTGGGCCGGCGCGCTCTGCCCTGGCTCGGGTGGCTGGTGGCGGCCGGGGCGTGGGAACTGGTGACCCTGGCCGACGACGACGTGCCGACGGTGAGCGACCTGGCCGATCCCCTCCTCGCGCACCCGGTGCTGCGCGGCGCGGCCACCGTGTGCTGGCTGGCCGCCGGGGCCTGGCTGCTCGCCCGCCCCCGCCGCCGGGCACGGGCCCGGTGAGCGGCACCGCGGCGGGCGTCGCCGGGGTCGTGTGCCTGCTCCTCGCCGGGCTGGCCGTCGAGGCCTGGGCCCGCTGCCGACCCGGCCCGGCGACCGCGGCCCAGGCGGTGGGCGCCGCCATGCGGACCGCTGCCGGTCGCGCCGCCGTCCTGCTCGCCTGGCTGTGGCTCGGCGTGCACTTCCTGGCCCGCTGACACCGGCGGGAACGCGCCGCTGGTCCTCGACCGGTCAGGCGCGACCGACGACCGTGGTGACCGGCAGACCGAAGCGGCGCTCGATCTGGTGCGGGACGTCCGAGCCGAGCCAGCGCGAGATCCGCTTGGGCAGGGTCGCCACGATGACCTCGTCGAAGTCGTGGTCCCTGAGGGCCTCCTGGACGGCCTCCAGCGGATGGGGGTTCCCCAGGTGCCCCTCGGCCTCGACACCCAGCTCGGCGAGCTCGGCCAGCACCCGGGACAGCCGCCCCCGGGCCTCCTCCGTCGCCTCCTCGTCGGTCCCGGGCCCGCCGTAGCTGGTGGCCAGGCTCGGCATGGGCACGAGGCCGCCGGCCGCCGGTACGACGTGGTAGTTGGCCGCGCGGGTGTCGGGCACGAGCACGTAGAAGGAGGCGTCCCCCGCCGCCACACGCTGGCGGATCTCCTCCCGGAGCTCCCGCCCGCCCAGGGTCTGGTTCGCGACCACGAGATACCTGCGCATGTGATCGACCTCCGTGCGTCGACCTCCGTGCCTCGACCTCCAGGGGTCGGAGTCTAGGGACCCGCGAGCCGCCGGACCACGTGTTCGCACGCGCTCCGGCGGCTCGACCGTGGGTGCGGTCGTCAGCCGGGGCGACGGACGTCGGCGGCCACGGCACTGGTGTTGCCGTGCATGTCCTCCAGCTCCACGCCCTTGGTCTCCCGGACCCAGCGCAGCACGAAGAGGAGGGACAGCACCGCGAAGGCGGTGTACAGGCCGTACGCCAGGCTGAGGGAGATGTCCGAGAGCGACGGGAAGCTCACCGTGATCAGCCAGTTGGCCACCCACTGAGCGCACGCGGCGAAGGCCAGCGCTGCGGCGCGGATCCGGTTCGGGAACGCCTCCCCCAGCAGCACCCACACCACCGGCCCCCACGACATGCCGAACGCGACCACGAAGAGGTTCGCCGCGATCAGCGCGATGGGCCCGGTGACGTCCGACAGCACCGGGGCGCCCTCGGCGTTCAGCGGTGCGGTGCCGAAGACGACGGCCAGCGTGCCGAGGGTGACCACCATCCCGACCGAGCCGATGAGCAGCAGCGGCCGCCGGCCGAAGCGGTCGACGCTGGCGATGGCGATCAGCGTGGTGGCGATGTTCAGCACGGACGTGATGACCGTGATGATGAGCGAGTTGTTCTCGCTGAAGCCGACGGCCTGCCACAGGACGCTCGAGTAGTAGAAGATCACGTTGATCCCGACGAACTGCTGGAAGACCGACAGGCCCAGGCCCACCCAGACGATCGGGAGGAGACCGGACCGCGGGGCGCGCAGGTCGGCCCACGACGGCCGTGTCTCCCGCTCCATCGTCTCCCGGATCCGCTCGATCTTGATGTCGAGGCCCCGCTCCCCCAGCAGGGTGCTGAGGATCCGCCGCGCCTCCGGGATCCGGTGGGTGGCGATGAGGTACCGCGGCGACTCGGGGATGGTCAGGGTCAGCACGCCGTAGACGACGGCGGGGACGGCCATGGCGAGGAACATCCACCGCCAGGCCTCGAGGCCGAACCAGAACTCGTTGCGCGATCCGCCCGCGGCGCTGGCGAAGGCGAAGTCCACCAGCAGGGACAGGAAGATGCCGCTGACGATGGCGAGCTGCTGCAGCGACCCCAGGCGACCGCGGATCCGGGCCGGCGCGACCTCCGCGATGTAGGCCGGGGCGATGACGGACGCGACGCCGACACCGATGCCGCCGACGATCCGGCCGATGACCAGGATCGCGAGGTTGGGGGCGAACCCGGTGACCAGCGCGCTGGCGAAGAACAGGACGGCGGCGACCTTCATCGTGAACAGCCGGCCGAAGCGGTCGGCGAACTTCCCGGCCGTCAGCGCGCCGGCCGCGGCCCCCAGCAGCGCCGAGGCCACGGCGAAGCCCAGTGGCCCGGCGGCGACGTCGAACCGGTCCTCGATGGCGGCGACGGCGCCGTTGATCACCGCGCTGTCGTAGCCGAAGAGGAAACCACCCAGCGCGGCCACGGACGCGATCCGCACCGCACTGCGTCCGCTCCCGGTGTCCGTGTCGTCGTAGATGGACGCGCTCTCATCGAATGAACCGTGCTCGCTCACCGGATCCCCCTCCGCCGTCCCCCGCGCCACACCCTGTGCCGCCTGGCCCTGCCGTCCCCCGCGTGCCGTCCCCCGCGTGCCGTCCCCCCGTGCTGTCTCACCGGCGCCGCGCGAGGTCCGCGGCGCCGACGATGCCCGCCTCCGGACCGAGCTCGGCGAGCCGGACGCCCGGCACCTCCCGGTACGCCCGGGCGGTGATCCGCTCGTGCAGCGTGCGCGTGGCCGGCTCGCGCACCAGCTCTCCCGCGGCCGACACCCCACCGCCGAGGACGAACACGCCCGGGTCGAGGACGGCGGCGAGGCTGGCCATGCCGTGTCCGAGCCAGGTGCCGACCACCCGGAACGCCTCGAGGGCTGCCTCGTCGCCGTCCTGGGCCGCCTGGGTGACCGCGAGCCCGGTGATCGCCTCCGGCTGCCCGCCGGCCAGCTCGAGCAGCCGGCCGGCGATGGCGGGTGAGATCGAGGCCAGCTCCTGCGCCTCACGGACCAGCGCCCGGCCACTCGCGTAGCGCTCCCAGCAGCCCCGGCCACCACAGCCGCAGCGCCGGCCCCCGGGCTCCACGGTGAGGTGGCCGAACTCCCCCGCGATGCCGAGCCGTCCCCGGTAGAGCTGGCCGTCGACCACGAGGCCACCCCCCAACCCGGTGCCGAGGGTCAGGATGACGAGGTAGCCCTCCCCCCGCCCGGCACCGAACCGGGCCTCCGCCCAGGCCGCCGCGTTGGCGTCGTTCTCCACGACGACGGGCAGGCCGCACCGCGCCTCGACGGCGGCCCGCAGCGGCTCGTCCCGCCAGGCCAGGTTGGGGGCGAAGACCACGGTGGAGCGGGCCGCGTCGACGAAGCCGGCCGCTCCGATCCCCACCGCCTCGACCTCGTGCGCGGCCTGCAGCTCCCGCACGACGTCCCCGATGATCTCCTCGATCTTCGCCGGGTCCTGGGACGGCGTGTCACGTCGGGAGGTGGCGACGATGACACCCTGCTCGTCCACCACCCCGGCCGCGACCTTCGTACCCCCGATGTCGACGCCGATCGCGAGTGCCACGGTCGCCCCCCTGGTCCGGGTGCGGGGTGAGCCAGGTCACCGACGACTCTGCTCCCTGGTCGTGCCCGACGCCACCGGAGCGGGTGCTCCCGATCCGCGGCCGGGTCACGCCGCCGGGCCGCTGCTCCGCCTCCGTGGTGGCCGGACCGGACGGTCCCGGCACGTCCGGCTGCGGCGGCTCCGCACGGACGACCGCGCCCCGGTTCCAGTGCCGGTCCCCGCACGAGCATGATGTGCCCCAGCTCACGGCGCTCGCCCGTCCGCAGCCGGGACCGCAGGCGTCCGTCCGCCGCGGGGACGACCGGTCACCGACGCCCCCCGAGGGGCGGATCAGGAGGTGTGGGATGGCGGCCACGAGGATCCTGGGGATCGTGCTGGCCGGCGGTGCGGGGAAACGGCTCGCGCCGCTGACCGAGGACCGGGCCAAGCCGGCCGTGCCCTTCGGCGGCCTGTACCGGCTGATCGACTTCGCGCTGTCCAACCTCGTCAACGCCGGCATCCTCAAGATCGCCGTGCTCACGCAGTACAAGAGCCACAGCCTCGACCGGCACATCACCACGACGTGGCGACTGTCGAACCTGCTCGGCAACTACGTCACCACGGTGCCGGCCCAGCAGCGCCTCGGCCCGCGCTGGTACACCGGGTCGGCCGACGCGATCTTCCAGTCGCTGAACCTCATCAACGACGAGCGCCCCGACCTCGTCGTCGTCTTCGGCGCCGACCACGTCTACCGCATGGACCCGGGCCAGATGTGGCGCCAGCACCTCGACGGGGGCGCCGGGGTGACGGTCGCGGGCATCCCGGTCCCCCGCCGCGAGGCCACTGCCTTCGGCGTCATCCAGACCGCGGACGACGGACGGCGGATCGAGGCGTTCCTGGAGAAGCCCGCCGACCCGCCCGCACTGCCCGGCCGCCCCGACGAGACCTTCGCGTCCATGGGCAACTACGTCTTCAGCACCGAGGCGCTGCTCGACGCGCTGCGCACCGACGCCGCCGACGAGGACAGCAAGCACGACATGGGCGGGGACATCGTCCCGATGCTCGTGGGACAGGGCGCGGCGCAGGTCCACGACTTCACGACCAACCAGATCCCCGGGGAGAAGCCCGGCACCGAGCGCTACTGGCGTGACGTCGGCACGCTGGACTCCTACTTCGACGCACACATGGACCTGTGCGCGGAGACCCCGGCGTTCGACCTCTACAACGAGCGCTGGCCGATCCTCACCCACATCCCGTCCCGGCCACCGGCCAAGTTCGTGCACGACGACGGCGACCGGGTCGGCCGGGCGATCAACAGCATCGTGTCCAACGGCGTCATCGTCTCCGGCGGCTGTGTCCGCGAGTCGGTGCTCTCCCCCGGTGTCGTCGTGCACAGCTGGGCGTCCGTCGAGCGGTCGGTGGTCCTGGACGGCACGCACGTCGGCCGCCGCGCCGTGGTCCGCGACGCGATCGTCGACAAGAACGTCCGCATCGGCGAGGGCGTCGAGATCGGCGTGGACGAGGAGGACGACCGCGCCCGCGGCCTCGTCGTCTCGGAGGCCGGCATCACCGTCGTCGGCAAGGGACGGGAGATCCTGGAGTAGCTGCCGACACGGCAGCAGGTCCGGACGAGGTGCCGCTGGGAGGTGCGGCTGGGCCGGCCCTCGGAGCGGGACCTCCGGTCCGGGTGGCAGCGGGCGTCTCCCTGGTCCCTGGTCCCTGGTCCCTGGTCCCTGGTCCGTCCCGCTGCGAGGCTCCTGGCGTGACCGGGATCCGGGCGGGGCGGCGGACGCACACCGTCCTCGCGTCGGCCGACGACCGCGGGTTCTCCTCGTTGCGGCACAGCGCCCCGCCGCGCGCGGCGCGCTACGCGCTCGGCCGCCAGCTGCGCCGCAGCGCACCACGCTCCGCGCTCGGGGACTGGGCTCCCCCACCCGACCGTCCGGACGTCGTCGACCAGGTGGCCCGCTCCCACGAGGGGCGAGTGGACCGGCTGGTCCCCGTGCGCGTCGGGCGGATGATCGCCTCCCCCCACGCCTTCCTGCGGGGGGCGGCCACCGTGCACGCCGTGGACTTCGCCGCGTTGCCGGCCACCGGGATCACGCCGGTCGTGTGCGGCGACGCGCACCTCGGCAACTTCGGGTTCTACGCCTCCCCCGAGCGCGACCTCGTGTTCGACCTCAACGACTTCGACGAGGCGCACCCGGGGGCGTGGGAGTGGGACCTGCGTCGGCCCACCACGAGCGTCTGGGTGGCGGGCCGGGAGAACGGGGCGGCGGAGACCGCGTGCGGCGAGGCGGTGGCGCGGTGCGTCGAGGAGTACCGCCTGCAGATCGCCGCACTGGCCGAGCAGCCGCTGCTCGCTCGCTCCTACGAGCACCTCGACGTCGACCGGTTGCTGCGGACGGCGCCCGGCACGGCCCTGCGCGCCGAGATCGAGACGTCGGCCCGCCGGGCCCGCCGGCGCACGGGTGACCGGGCGCTGCCCCGGATCACCGAGGAGCGCGACGGTGCGCGGCGGATCGTGGCCGAGCCACCGCTGATCACCCGACCGCGGCCGGCCGAGGCGGAGCAGCTGGCCGAGGCGCTGGACGCCTACCTGACCACGCTGCCCCCGCACTGGGCCGGGGTGGTGGGGGGCTACCGCCTGGTCGACATCGCCCACGAGGTGGTCGGCGTCGGCTCGGTGGGGCTCCGCGCGTGGGTGGCCCTGTGCGAGGGCAGCAGCGCCGACGACGTCCTGTTCCTCCAGCTCAAGCAGGCCCGGCGCTCGGTGGTCGCGCCGTTCGTGCACGGCGAGTCGGCGTGGCACGCCCACCAGGGCCAGCGCGTCGTGGAGTACCAGCAGGCGGTGCAGACGGTGAGCGACCCGCTCCTCGGCTGGACGAGCGTCGGCGACGTCCAGTACTACGTCCGCCAGTTCCGGGACATGAAGGGCGCGATCACCGTGGCCGGAATCGACGTCGGCGCGCTGGTCTCGTACGCGGGCATCTGCGGGTACCTGCTGGCCAAGGGGCACGCCCGGACCAGCGGGGCGTCGATGATCGCGGGCTACCTGGGCAGCGGCTCGAAGGTGCGCCAGGCTCTCTGCCGGTTCGCCCGTGCCTACGCCGACCAGACCGAGCGCGACCACGCCGACCTGGTGCACGCCGTCCAGCGGGGCGTCCTGCCGGCCGAGACCGGCATCTGAGGGGACCGTCGTCACACGGGAGGGGAGCTGCGATGCGGATCGCGGTGGCGGGTGATCACGCGGGCTGGTCGCTGAAGGAGGAGGTCAAGGAGCTCCTCGCCGGGCACGACGTCACCGACTTCGGCACCGGGGACACCACGGCGTGCGATCTCCCGGACTTCGTCTACCCCGCCGCGCTGGCCGTCGGTGACGCCCGGTTCGACCGGGGCGTCTTCGTCGACGGGGTCGGCTACGGCAGCGCGCTGATCGCGAACAAGGTCCCCGGCGTGTACGCGGCGGTGTGCCAGGACCCGTTCTGCGCCACACTCGCCCGCTCGCACTCCGACACGAACGTCCTGTGCCTGGGCGCGAAGGTCATCGGATCGGGTCTGGCTCTCGAGACGGTGCGGGCCTGGCTGACGACCGACTTCCTCGCCGACGTGCCGCGGTACGCCGTGCGCGTGGACAAGGTGCGGGAGATCGCCGAGAGGCACCTCCGGCGAGACCTGTGACCGGACGTCCCGGCGGGCGCCGGGTGTCCCGACACGGGGCGGCCTCGGCCGTTGTCCGAGGCCGGGGAGGAGAGCACAGTGGGCCGCGCGGCGGTGCCGCAGGGGCGTCGCCGTTCCCAGGGAGGAGTGGTGGCATGTACGCCCGATCCACCACCGTGCGGGTCCGGCCGGAGGCCGTCGACGACGTCGTCGCCTTCGTCCGCGACGAGGTCATGCCGATGGTCACCCAGCTCGACGGCTGCACCGGTCTCTCGGTCCTGAGCGACCCGGACACCGGTCGGTGCATCGTCACCAGCGCGTGGGAGACCGAGGACGCGATGCAGGCGGGCGCCGACCGGGTCCGCGCGTCCCGGGAACGCGCGGCCGAGAGGTTCGGTGCCACGCCCGAGGTCCAGGAGTGGGAGATCGCCGTCCTGCACCGGGCGCACCGGGCCGGGGACGGCGCCTGTGCGCGGGTGACGTGGGCCCGGACCGACCCCGCGCACCTGGACCGGGTGACCGACGCCTACCGGGAGAGCCTGATGCCCTGGTGGGAGCAGACACCCGGGTTCTGCAGCAACAGCCTCATGATCGACCGCCGGGACGGCCGGTGCGCCTCCGCGGTCGTCTTCGAGGACCGCGAGGCGATGGCGGGCACCCGCGACCAGTTCACGACCCTGCGCGAGGAGTTCGCGAGCCGGATGGGGATGGAGGTCCTCGAGGTCGCCGAGTTCGATCTCGCCCTGGCCCACCTGCGGGTACCCGAGACCGTCTGACCGGCACGCCCCGGCAGGTACCCGGGCCCTCCTGCACGGCCTGGTTGCGCGACCCCCGCGGACTCCTCGCCGATCCGTCGCGGGAGTCGCGCGGCCGGGCCGTCAGGTCCCGTGCGCCGCGGGAGGCCCTCCGTGGTCGTCGTGCGGCAGGTCAGCCGACGAGTCGACCGGTCACCGGCGCCAACGGACCTCGACCTGGGTCCACGAGACCTGGAGCGTGGAGACCTGGAACGTGGAGACCTGGGACGCCGGGCCCGGAGCCGGCGCTCCCGGGAGGCGGCCGACGACCTCGGGCCCGGCCGGCATCCCGTCCCCCCTGGCCAGGCGGGCGACCGCCGCCGCCGCCCTGGCCGCCGTGACCGCCGCGACGGTGAGCGCCGCCACCGGGAGGAGTGACCCGCTGGTGAGGGCCCGGATCCCCGCGGCGACGATCGTGCGGCTCCTCGACCCCGCCGCCGGCCGTGCCGCCGGGAGGACGACCGGACGTGCCGCCCCGGGCAGGACGGCGTCGGGTTCCACGGGTTCGAGGTCGGTCACGTGTCCTCCCTGGGACGGCACCCGTCGTGCCGTCCACCCCATGGTGGATCGCCCGGTCGAGCACGTCCATCGGCACGGGCACGGCACGGCGTGTCCCTCCCCGTGGCCGCCGCGGTCGTCGCGCCGGAGCGGCGGCGCGGTGCCAGCATCGGTGGATGAGCTACGGCCACGCGGTACAGGACGAGCTGCGCGAACCGTCCCGCGCGCTGCGCAGGGCCATACCGGAGGTCTACGACGGCTACCGGAGGATGCACGCCGCGGCGTACGCGCCGGGTGCGCTGGACGAGAAGACCAAGGAGCTGATCGCCCTGGCGATCGCGGTCAGCGAGGAGTGCGACGGCTGCATCGCCTCGCACGCCCGGGGCGCCGCCCGCACCGGGGCGACGCCGGAGGAGGTCGCCGAGGCACTGGGCGTCACCATCGCCATGACCGGCGGACCGGGCACCGTCTACGGTCCCCGCGCCTTCGCCGCCTACCAGGAGTTCGCCGAGGCGGCGGCACCCGGCCCGGACGGGGACCCCCGCGCGCCGGCGGTGAGCTGAGCCGGGCGGCGCACCGGGTCACCGCCCGTCGGTCAGCGCGGCGAGCTCGACGACGGCGTCCACCAGGGCCTCGCCGTCGAGCAGGACGGCGTCGTTGTGGTCGGCGCCCGGCACCTCGACCCGGCGGTGCAGCTGCGCGGCGGCGTCGGCCACCCGCCGGCTCTGCTCCGGGGGGACGATCGTGTCGCCGCCGCCGTATACGACCGTCGTGGGCACCCGCACCTCGGCGACCTGCTCGGCGACCGGGTAGCGGTCGCGCAGCAGCGCCCGGACCGGCAGGAACGGGTAGTGCTCGCTGCCGACGGCGGCCAGGTCGACGAACGGCGACCGCAGCAGCAGCCCGGCAGGTGGGTGCTCGACGGCCAGCTCGGTGACGACGGCGCAGCCCAGGCTCTCGCCGAAGTACAGCAGCCGGTCCTCGGGGACACCGGCCTCCTCGAGGAGGTGGCTGCGCGCGGCCCGGACGTCGAGGGCGAGCCCCGCCTCGCTGGGGCTGCCCGGGTTGCCCCCGTAGCCGCGGTAGTCGAACAGCAGCACCGCCAGCCCGGCCGACGACAGGGCCCGCGCCAGCGGCGCGCGCAGGCCCCGGTGCCCGCCGTTGCCGTTGGCCACGAGGACGGCGGGCGCGTCGTGGGTCGGGCCGGGGACGAACCAGGCGCCCAGGGTCAGGCCGTCGGCGGTGGTCAGCCGGACGTCGCGTGCGCCGGGGATGGCGTCGGCGGCCGCGGGCACGGGGCCGCCGCCCGGGAGGTAGACCAGGCGCCGCTGGAGACCCCACAGCAGACCCACCAGCACAGCGAACACGACCGCGACGACCAGCGCCGCCCGGAGCACGGAGCGCACGACCCGTCGTCGCGGACGGGGAGCCCCGCGACCCGCCATCCGCGTCAGGCGGTCGGGGGCGAGGGGTGCACGGTGATCCGCAGCTCGGAGACCGCGTCCACCTGCTCGCGGCTGTACCGGAGCGGGAAGGCCTCCCCGCGGGCCCAGGGGCCGAAGAGGTCGGTCGCGTGGGGGGCTCCGAGGCGGCCGGACTGGCCGGGGGCGTTCATCGCCAGGGACTCGTCCCAGTCGCCCACGTCGACGGCGATGCGGAACGTCGCGCCGGCGGTCTGCACGAAGTCCGGTCCGTAGGCGGTGTTGCCCACGGTGTCGCCGCTGCCACCGCGCGGGAGCGGACCCGCCACGAGGCGGTCCTCGGGCAGCCCCGTCAGCAGGGCCGCGAGCGGATGGGCCATGCGGGCGACGTGCAGCCGTCCCCAGGCCCACCGCGCCCGGTCGGGCCCCAGCAGCCGTTCCACCTCGGCGACCGCCGCCGGCACCGTCGTCGCCACGACGCCGGCGAGGAACTGCTCGGGGTCCGCCCCGAGCCGGTCGCCGGGGTCCTCGACCAGCTCGACGTCGACCCGTGCGTCGGCCAGCACGTCCTCCTGTCCCGCGATCCTCGCGGCGGCGGCCGGCACCGCACCCGGGTCGACGACCTGCGCCAGGGCCTGCCGGAGCAGGGCCGGTCGCAGATGCCGCCGGTACCAGACCTCGAACAGCGCGGCGGCCGCCGAGTCGGCCCGGAGCTCGGCGTCCCAGCCGAGCAGGAGGTCGAGCCCGTCGACGTCGTCCGGCAGCGGGAGGCCCCGGATCCGGGCCAGGATCCGGCGGGCGGGGACGCTGAGGACGTCGTTCTGCAGCGCCACCGCGTCCTGCAGCGTCGCCGCCGTCGTCCCGCCCAGGACCTCGTCGATGCGCTGCCGCCGGTAGGGCGCCGACCAGTCGTAGGAGACGTGCCGGTCGGGTGGGAAGTCCGCGGGCAGGTTCATCTCGTTGGCCGTGGCGACGAAGCCCGAGGGCGGGTCGACCGTCACCGGCAGCTCGTCGGCGTCGAGGAAGCCCGCCCACTCGTACCGGCCGTCCCCGGGCACCGGCAGCGTGCCATCCCAGTTGGGCCGTCGCGGGGTGCGCCCTCCGGCCTTCCAGCCGATGGTCCCGTCGGTGTCCGCGTAGACCTGGTTCTCCGGCGGGGCTCCCCAGCGGCCCATCGCGGCCAGGAACTCGTCCCAGTCGCGGGCCCGCACGTAGTCCATGCTGCCCAGGTACGGGGCCATCCCCGGCTCGAGCCACGCCGCCCGGACGGCGAACGCCGTGGAGGTGGCCGGGTCGGTCCGGATCACCGGCCCGTGCCGGGTGAACAGCAGCTCCACCTCGACCGGCTCCCCGTCCCGGACGGCGATCGTCTCGCGCTCGACCCGCATCGCCTCCCAGCCGTCCCCGTAGCGGTACCGGCGTGGGTCGTCCGGGTCGGTCGCGTAGACGTAGAGGTCCTCCTGGTCGACGGGGAAGATGGTGAGCCCGAAGGCGATGCGGCCGTTGTGGCCGATGGAGATCCCCGGCAGCGCCGGTTCACCGGCGCCGATGACGTCGAGACCGGGCGCGCTCAGGTGCACGAGGTAGCGGAGCCCCGGGAGCGCCGCGGCGGCCCGGTGCGGGTCGTTGGCCAGGAGGGGACGGCCGGTCGCCGTGCGCGCGCCGGAGAGCACCCAGTTGTTGCTGCCCTCGGGGAGCACCCCCGTCTGCACCGCGTCCGGGGACGGCGCCCCGAACACCGGCGGAACGGTGGCCAGGTCGTACACGGCGAGCACGTCGTCGGGGATCAGGCTCAGGTCCAGCCCCTCGGGCACCACCAGTGGCCGCGGGGGCTCCCGCTTCCTGCGGAGGTCCTCCACCGCGGCCGGGTGGTCCCGGAGCGTCAGGGCCCGCGCGACCTCGTCGCGGAGGTTGGAGAAGAGCCCGTGGCTGCGGATGCGGGTCACGTCGGAGGGGTCCCAGAACGCCGGCCGGTAGCCCAGCTGCCCGAACTCGGCGGGCAGCAGAGCGGGGTCCTCCCGCGTGAGCTGCACGAAGGCGTTGACGCCCTCGACGAAGGCCGTCGCCGCGCGTTCGGTGTCCGGCCCGTAGGCCGGCCAGTCACGCCGCGCGTTCCCACGGAACAGGAACAGCCGTGCGGCACGGTCGCGGTCGACGTGCTCCGGCCCGAAGACCTCGGCCAGCTGCCCGAGTCCCCGCCGCCGCCAGTGGTCGATCTGCCAGAGCCGGTCACGGGCGGCGTTGAAACCCTGCACCCGGAAGGCGTCGTCGGTGGTCGCCGCGTACACGTGCGGCACCCCCCACCGGTCGACGACGATCTCGGCCGGTGCGGTGAGCCCGGGGAGGACGAAGGACGTCCGGTCGGGTGCCACGTGTCGTACCCCCGTTCCTCGTCCCCGTTCCTCGTCGCGCAGTCCTACGCCACCCGCGGGGATCCCGCCTGTCGTCCCGCCGCCGGCAACGCCCCTGGCCCGCGTCCGGAGCGCTAGGTTGCCCGCCGTGGAGTTCCCCGCACCGCTCCCGGCCGATGCGGTGTCCCGGGCCTTCCGCGAGGAGCTCCCTCCGCTGCGGCGGGCGGCCGTGCTGTCCTGGCTGGCCTTCGCCACGACGTTCGGCACGGTCCGGGCCATCACGTACAGCATCCGGGACGGCCGCGGTCCGTTCCGCGACGTCACCCCCGGCGGGATGCACCTGCACCACTACCTGTGGGGCATCGCGCTGCTGTCGGTGATCGGCGGCGTGGCCGTCCGTGGGGAGGACCGCACCCGCAGGCACCCGCTCGTGGCGCTGGGCTACGGGACCGGGATGGCACTGGTCGTCGACGAGTTCGCCCTCCTGCTGGACCTGCGGGACGTCTACTGGCAGCGACAGGGACGCGTCTCCGTGGACGTCGGTGTCGGGGTGATCGCGCTGGGCGGTACCGCCCTGGCCGCGGGGCCCGCGGTGCGCCGGCTGCTCCGCCCGCGCCCCGGCCGCTCCGCCGGGTCGGCGACACCGGTGCGCGGCACCGTGCCCGGTGGGCGGACCGACCGGGGACGACCACGGGACTGACCGCGCCCGTCCGGCTCAGCCGGCGGACGGCGGCCGCGACCCGCCGGGGTCGGCGGCTGCCGGGACGACGTCCCTGCCCGGCCGACCGAGCGCGACGGCCACGGCGGGGAACACGAGGACGGTGAGCACGCCGGCGCCGACCAGGGCGGCGGCGTTCTCCGGCAGCATCGTCCCGTTGCGCAGGCCGATCTCGGTCAGCGCCACCAGCACCGGGAGGGCCGTGGCCGTCACCAGGACCGTCTGGGCACGCTCGCGCCGGTCCAGCACGCCCCGGTAGACCACCAGCGCGGGGAGCCCCCGGACCGCGAGCATCAGGACGAAGAAGAGCACGACCCGCAGCGGCGCCTCGGCGATCGAGCGCAGGTCGAGGGCCACGCCGGAGTACACGAAGAAGACCGGGATGAAGAACCCGTAGCCGACCGCGTCCAGCTTCGACTCCAGGGCCGGCGAGGACGTGCCCACCCAGCGGCGGAGGACGACGCCGGCGAGGAACGCGCCGAGCACGGCGTCGAGGTGGAAGCGGTCCGTCACGGCGATGAGCACGACGAGCAGGAGGATCGTCCCGCGCAGCGTGATCTGGGCGGTCTCGTCCTGTCCCCGCGTGATGACCGAGGCGAGCCGCCCGCCCGCCCGGACCGCGCGGCGGGCCAGGCCGAGCAGCAGCGCGAGGACGGCGACGGCCCCGAGCGAGGCCAGCGCGGTGAACCGGTTCTGCGTGCCCAGGAACAGGGCGATCGCCAGGACGGGGAACAGCTCCCCCACCCCTCCCGCCGCCAGCAGGTACCTCCCGAGCCGGCCGCGCAGCAGGCCGTTGTCCCGCAGGATCGGCAGCAGGGTCCCCAGCGCGGTGGTGGTCAGGCCGAGGGCCACCGGCACGAAGGCGCGGACGACCCCGGCTCCGGACAGCAGGGCGACCACACCGATCGCGATCAGGACCGAGGCGGACCAGGCCACGACCGCACGTCGGCCGGCGTCCTGGCCGAACAGCCGCAGGTCCACCTCGTAACCGGCGAGGAGGAAGACGAAGCCGAGGCCGACGTCGGCCAGCACCTGGACCTCGCCGGGGGTGCTGAGATCCAGGACCTGCGGTCCGATCAGCATGCCGCCGGCGAGCAGGAGGACCACCTGCGGGACCGGCAGCCGCGGCAGCAACCCGACCACCAGCGGAGCCACGAGCGCCACGGCGGCGACGGCCACCAGCGTGTCGACCCCGAGAAGACCGTCCACCCGGTGGCTCCCGTCGTCCGGCCCGGGCGCCGTCGCACCCGGCGCGGACCGGATTCTGCTCAGCGTCGCGGGACGGCGTCCAGTGCCGATCACGCGTGGGGTCGGGCGGCTGCGCCGGCCGCGGACCACCGCGGCCTGGCCGGCGTCGCGGCCGCCGGCTGCAGGGTCAGCCCTGAGGACGGTCGAGGGTCTGCCTGCTGGTCCCGTCCCGGTCGCCGGGCCCACCCTCGGTCCCGATCCCCTCACCCGACGGAGGCCCCCATGTCCAGCACCGTGTCCTGGGTGCGACAGCACCGGCTGACCAGCTTCTTCGTCCTCGCCTACGTGCTGTCGTGGACGCCCTGGGCGTTCGACGCGGCCGGGTTCTCGCTGGGGACCCCCTTCTTCCCCGGCGGTCCGCTCGTGGCGGCGCTCGTCGTCATCGCGGTCGTCGACGGCCGGCGGGGTTTCCGGGAGCTCGGCTCGCGGCTGGTCCGGTGGCGGGTCGGCTGGGTCTGGTACCTCGTCGCACTCGGCCTCCCCGTGCTGATGGTGCTGGTGACCGGCCTCGTCACGTCCTGGACCGGCGCTCCCGCACCCGACCTCTCCTCGATCGTCTGGGCCGACGTGGCCCTGCTGCTGGCGATCCGCCTGGTCAACCCGGCCGACAGCGCGCTGGGCGAGGAGCCCGGCTTCCGCGGCTACGCCCTGCCGCACCTGCAGGACCGGCTGTCCCCGCTGGCGGCGGCCGGGGTGCTGGGCGTCCTGGCCGCGGGCTGGCACGTCCCGCTGGTCGCGCTCGGGAACCTCGGCTGGATCGGACTGCCCTCGACCGTGGTGATCACCTTCCTGTACGTCTGGCTGTTCAACCGGTCCGGCGGCAGCCTGCTCATGGCGGTGCTGTTCCACGCCAGCCAGGGGGCGTTCACCTTCGGCATGCTCGGTTTCGACGGTGCCGACGCCGACCGTGCCGCCTACGTCTACTGCGGCGTCCTCGTGGTCGCCGTGGTGGCCGTGGTGTCCCTGGACCGTGCGGCCTGGCGCAGGGCGCCGGAGTCGGCCGTCGACGCCGAGCCCGTCCCGGCCGGCGCCGGCCGCTGACGCGCGACCCCTCGGCGACCGCCGGACGACACGCCACGAGGACCCGGACGCCGGCGCCCTGAGGTCACGAGGTCCCGAAGGGCACCCACGGTGCTCCTCCGGGGAGAGGATGTGCCGGGTGGACCAGCTCACGGTCCCCGAGGACCGCACCCGGACCGACACGGGCCACCCGCAGCGCGCACGGCGATCGGTCCGGCGACGACCGCGGCGACGGCCGTTCCGCTACACCCTGCCCGGCCTGGTGGGTGCGCTGGTCCTCCTCTGCCTGTCGCTGACCCCCTCGCTGCTCCCGCGGACGGGGCTGACCCAGGGGCTGATCAGCGGCATCACCGCCGCCTTCGGCTACGGCGTCGGGGTGCTGGCCGCCGGCGCCTGGCGGGCGGTCGTGGACCGGGAGGCGCGGCCCGCCCGGCGGCGCTCGTGGCTCGTCCTCGGCGGGGTCGCGCTCGTCTCCTTCGTGGCGGCCACCGCGTACGGCCGCTACTGGCAGGCACGCATCCGGGAGCTGATGGACGCCCCCGCCGACAGCGCGCTGTCCGTGGTCGTGGTGCCTGCGGTCGCCGGCGTCGTCCTCGTCCTGCTGGTCGCGCTGTCCCGCGCGGTGCGGCGCGTCTGCGGCTGGATCGCGCTGCTGCTCGACCGGTGGATCGGCGCCCGCGCCGCCCGGGCGGCCGGCTGGGCCGTCGTCCTGGTGGGCTCGGCGCTCCTGCTCAGCGGGGTCGTGCGCGACCAGCTGGTCGCGGCCGCCGACAAGGTCTTCTCCGTCCGCGACGACCGGACCGACGAGGGGGTGGTCGCGCCCACCGGGGCCGAGCGGTCGGGTGGACCGGGGTCCCTGATCAGCTGGGCGTCCCTCGGCCGGGAGGGCCGCACGTTCGTGGCGGGAGGGCCGTCGGCCGACGAGATCGCGGCGTTCACCGGGGCCCCGGCCCCGCAGCCGGTGCGCGCCTACGCCGGGCTGGACTCCGCTCCCACCGCCGAGCTGCGCGCCCGCCTCGCCGTCGACGACCTCGTGCGCGCCGGCGGCCTGGACCGCGGCGTCCTCGTGGTCGTCACCACGACGGGATCGGGCTGGGTGGACCCCGGTGCGGTGGACTCCGTCGAGTACCTGGCCGGCGGGGACAGCGCCGCGGTGGCGATCCAGTACTCCTACCTGCCGTCGTTCATCTCCTACCTGGTCGACAGCGACCGGGCCCGCGAGGCCGGCCGGGAGCTCTTCGACGCGGTGTACGAGCGCTGGAACCGGCTGCCGCTCGACGACCGCCCCCGCCTGGTCGTGGCGGGCGAGAGCCTGGGCTCCTTCGGCGCCGAGACCGCGTTCAGCGGCGAGTACGACATGCGCAACCGGACCGGCGGGGCGGTCTTCGCCGGCCCACCGCAGTTCAACACGCTGTACCGGGAGTTCGTCGACGACCGGGACGAGGGCAGCCCCGAGGTCGAGCCGGAGTACCGCGACGGCCGCACCGTCCGCTTCACCGACGACCCCGGTGAGGAGATCGCGCCCGCCACCGAGCCGTGGGACGGCTCGCGCGTGCTGTACCTGCTGCACCCCTCCGACCCCGTCGTGTGGTGGACCCCGGAGCTGGTGTACGCCCGCCCGACCTGGCTGGAGGAGGACCGGGGCGAGGACGTCGTCGACGCGGTGCGGTGGATCCCGTTCGTCACCTTCTGGCAGGTGACCGCCGACCTCCCGTTCGCCGGCAACGTGCCGGACGGGCACGGGCACGTCTACCGGTCCCAGTACGTCGACGCCTGGGCCTCCGTCCTGCAGCCGCCGGGCTGGGACGCCGAGCGGGCCGAGCAGCTGCGCGACCTCCTCGAGGCGGGCGCCTGACCGCCACCCGGTCGAGCCGGTGCGTCACAGGCCCAGCGAGCCGGAGGCCGGGTCGGCCCACCGGCTGGAGGCGTCGTAGGAGCGGACCACGAGGGACCGCCACCGGCCGGTCCGGCTGATCTCCTTCTCCGACACTCCCTGGGCGTAGGCGGTGGTGGCGAAGCCGCGCCGCAGCGAGTGCGGCGACAGGCCCTCGGTGGAGACGCCGGCGCGCCGGGCGGCGCGCGCCAGGACGAGGTCGACGCTGCGGGTGGTGAGCGGGGTCGCCCCGAGCCGCGGGCTGCGCCCCTTGCCGACCGACCGGAACAGCGGGCCCGAGGTGACGCCCTGCTCGGCCAGTGCGGCGAGCCAGGCGCGGACGGCGCGGACGGGGCAGGTGACCTCGCGGACGCCCTCCGCCAGGGCGAGGGTCTCCCCCGCGCCCTCCTGGTCGGTCTTCGAGAAGCGGAGCAGCACGTCCAGGCCGCCGTGCCCGGCCGGGGTGAGGTCCTCGATCCGCAGCCAGCACAGGTCCGAGGCGCGCAGGCCCAGGGCGTAGCCGACCAGGACCAGGCAGCGGTCGCGCAGTCCGCCGAGGGTGTCGGGGAGGTCCTCGACGAGGGCCCGCACGGTCGCGGTGTCCACCGCGCGGGCGCGGCGCGGGCGGTAGCCGGCCCGGACGGCGGTCCGCCGGATCCCGGCCAGGGTCCGCCGCACGCCCTCGCTGTCCCCCGGCGCGGGGTGCCCGGCGGTGCGGTGCGCGTCGTTGAGGGCGGACAGCCGCCGGGAGACGTACCGCGGGCTGCGCCCCTCGTCGGCCATCGCGGCGAGCCAGGCGGCGACGGTCAACGGGTCGGCGGGCAGCGCGCTCGGCAGCGACCGGCCGGCGCACCACGTCGCCCAGGCCGCCACGTCCCGCGCGTAGGCCTCCCGCGTGGCGTCGGCCTGCGCCGCGGCGACGTACGAGCCGACCGAGGTCAGGTCACCGGGCAGCAGCAGTCCGTCGTCCGTCGTCGCCGGGACGACGGCGGCCTCCCGGTCGCCCTCCGGGCCGGTCGGACGGGTCATCGCACGCTCCCCCTGGCTGCTGCACACCTGTCACCGATCACTTCGCAGAGTAGGTGGTTCTCGGAAGTGAACTCGCCATCCCTCCAGGAGTACGTCGACCCACCACGATGGATGGATGGTCCATTGTGCGTCCGTCCGTCTATCGTTCATCCGTGACCGGTGCAGTCGACGAGGAGGACGGCGGGCGGTGCGCCTTCCCCGGCTGCACCGAGCCGCCCCGGCCCCGGGTCCCGGGGCGCAGCGGCCCCTCCCCCAAGTTCTGCGCGCGCCCCGACCACAACCCGGAGACGGCCCGGCAGGCCCGGGCCCGGACCACCGGCCGGCGGTCCGCCGGGCTCGCCACGACCGCCGCAGCGCTGGCCGAGGACCTCCCCCCGGAGGGCCGCGTCCGGCAGCTGGTGGGCCGGTGGGCGGCGGCGACCCGGGAGGCCGCCGCCGCGGCCGAGGCGCAGGCCGCCCTGCTCACCGCCGCCGTCGAGGCCCTGGACCAGTACCGGGACGAGACGACCGTGGAGGCCCGCATCGCCCAGGCCCGCTCCGACGTCGACGCCGCCCACGCCGCCCAGCTGCGCGCCGAGGAGCAGGCCCGGCTGGCCGCGCGGTTCCGCGCGGAGGCCGAGGAGGCCCGGGAGAGGGCCGAGGACGGACGGCGGACGGCGGAGGAGGCACGGCAGGCGGCCGAGCGGGCCGCCGAGGCCGCACGCGGCGCCGCCGAGCAGGAGGTCGCCGACGCCCGGACCGAGGCCGCGCACCGGGTGGAGCTCGCCGAGGAGGCGCGCCGCGAGGCCGAGACGGCCCGCCAGCAGGTGGAGGCCGAGCGCGACCGGGCCGTGGAGGAGCGGGCCGCCGCCCGGCGGCAGGTGCGCGACACCGAGACCCGGCGGGAGGCGGCCGAGCGCGACGCCGAGGAGGCGCGGCGGGCCGAGGGGCGCGCCCGCGAGGACGCCGCCCGCGAGCACGACGCCCTCGTCGAGGCCCGCGCGCAGTGGGGCGTCACCGAGCGCACGCTCACCGAGGCCGTCCGGACGCGGACGGCGGAGCGCGACACGGCCGTCACCGCCCGGGACGAGGCGCGAACCGCCGTGGCCACCGCACGGGAACGGGCCCGCGACGCCGAGCGGGAGCGGGACGAGGCCCGCCGCGGCGAGCGGGACGCGCGCACCCGGGCGCAGGAGGCGACCGACCGGGCGACGGCCGCCGAGCAGGTCCGCCAGGAGGCGCTCACCGAGGCGGCGCGGGCCGCCCAGCGCGCGGAGGACGCCGACCGGCGAGCGGCCGACGCCGAGGCGACGGCACGCCGCGCCAGCGAGCGGATCGGCGCCCTGACCGCCGAGGTCGAGGCCCTCCGCGCCCGGACGGCGGGGGTCCCGGCCGGCAGTGCCGGGGATGCCGCACCGGGACCCGCGGACCCGGCGCCCCCTCCCTGAGGAGCACCGCGCCCTCCTCGGTGGACGGCCGGCCCGTCCGGACCCGCGGGTCACACCGGCACGGGTGGCACCGGCGCCCGGCGGCGCAGGTCGTCGGTGACCCAGGACGCGTCGGGGGCCAGCACGGCCAGGTCCCGGTGCAGCCGGGCCTCGTGCCGCCGTTCGACCGCGACCGACAGCACCGTCAGCGGACCGGTCGCACCCTGGCCCTCCTGCACCGTCACCGGCCAGCCGCGTGACCACAGGGCCTCGGCGACGTCGTCCTCGGGGGTCACGATCGTCATCCGGACCGCCCCCGGGGAGAAGCGGTCCCCGGCGAGCATCCCGAGGAGGACCCCGGCCCCGACCCCGACGGCGTACGCGGTGACGCTCAGGGGGTCGGACACGCCGGACACGACCTGGGTGATCGCCGTGATCTGCAGGACGGCGCCCACGGCCCCGAGGGCGAAGGCGCCCGTGCGGTGGCCGCGGGCCGCGACCACCATCCGCCACTGCCACAGGGCGACCTCGGTGACGACCAGGCCGGCGATCAGCAGCGGCCGGTAGTCCTCGATGGCCATGTCGGCTCCTCTCGGGAGGTCGGGTGGAGGGCGGGGGACGGCACCCGGGCCTGCGGCGGCCGCGCCGGGGCACGGCCGCCACAGGGGAGGCGTGCTAGGGCCGGATCTCGTACACCGCGTTGAACGGTGTCTGCGCCGCCCGCCGGAACCGGGTGAAACCGGCCTGCGCGGTCAGCTCGCGGACCGCCGTCTCCCCGGCCTGCGCGCCCAGTGCGGAGCCGCCGGGCTGGGACAGCGCGTTGGGTACGCAGAGGAACGTCGAGCCGGCGTAGTACAGCCGCGCCACCGGGTCGACGGTGCCCTCGAAGCGGTCGGGAGCGAACGGCTCCACCAGCAGCCACGTGCCGTCGGGAGCCAGGGCCTCGCGCACCCGCCGGGCTGCCCCGAGCGGGTCCCCCATGTCGTGCAGGCAGTCGAACATCATCACCAGGTCGTAGTCGGCGCCGGGGAAGTCCTGGGCCGCCGCCGTCTCGAAGACGACCCGGTTCCCGACCCCTGCCTCCGCGGCCTTCTGCCGCGCCAGCTCCAGCGAGTGCGCGTGCAGGTCCGACCCGACGACGGTGGTGCGTGGGTAGGCCTCGGCGACCAGCAGCGACGAGGAGCCCAGCCCGCAGCCCACGTCGGCGACGCGCGCACCGGCGGTCAGCTTGGCCTCGACGCCGTCGAGCGCCGGGATCCAGTTCGACACCAGGTCGGCCACGTAGCCGGGGCGGTAGAACGCGTCGCACCCGACGAAGACGTCCTCGTCGTGCTCGTGCCAGGCGATGCCGGCACCGGTGCGGAAGGCCTCGGTGAGCCTCGGCTCGGCGCGCAGGTACCCGAGGCCGGTCAGGAAGGCCGCCGGCACGTTGGGGCCGTCCGGGTCGGCCAGGCAGAACGCCTGCTCGTCGGTGAGGGAGAACTCCCCCGTCGCGGGCGTGTGGGTCACGTACCCGCCGGCGGCCTGACCGCGCAGCCACTCGGTGAGGTAGCGCGGGTGGCAGCCGGTGCGCTCCGCGAACTGCTCGGGCGTGGCCGGGCCCTGGGCCAGTGCACGGTAGAGCCCGAGCCGGTGGCCGATCACCACCCCGCCGGCGGCGCCGGTCGCGCCGAGGTCCGACACGACCCGTCCCATGAACTCGGCCAGCTGTGCGTGGTCCATCTGGATGTCCCTCCCGTCCCGCCGGCACGGTGCCGGTCGCCACTCACGGTCGGGGGGCGCGCTCGCACGGCTCTGGCAGGCGCTGTCACGGCGCTGGCAGCTCCGTTCCCCTCCCCGTCCGCCCCGGGAGGCGGGCATGCTGACCGCCGGGGTGGGGACATGGCCGGAGGAGGCGGGCCACGGGTCCGGGTCGAGGTGCTCGGGCCGTTGCGCCTGCTGGTCGGCGGCGAGGCGGTCGACGTGCGCGGCCCGAAGCGGCGCGCCGTGCTCGCCCTGCTGGCGGTCGCGGAGGGCCGGGTCGTGCCGGTCGACCACCTGGTGGACGCGCTGTGGCCCGCGGAGGTGCCGGAGTCGGGCCGGCAGGCCCTGCACAGCCACGTGTCCCGGCTGCGGGCGCACCTGGGTCCCGCCGCGGTCCGGCTCGAGACCTGGCAGGAGGGCTACCGGCTCGCGCTCGGCCAGGACGAGCTCGACCTGGCGGAGGCGCGGGCCCTGCTGGCGGCGGCACGGGAGGGGGGTGCGCGGGAGCCGGCCGCGGCGTACACCCTCCTGCGCCGCGTGCACGCGATCTGGCGGGGCCCCCTCCTCGCCGACCTCACCGAGGTCGCGCCGGTCGCCGCGGCGGTCGAGGAGTGCGCGCGACTGCGCTGCGAGGTGACCGACGCCCTGGTCGCCGCGGCCATCGCCGCCGGCGAGGCGGGGAGCGTCGTGGACCTCGCCACCGCGTCCGTCGCCGAGGCCCCGCTGCGCGAGCCGGCGGTCCTGCTGCTGATGCGCGCACTGGCAGCCACCGGCCGGGCGCCGGAGGCACTGGAGACCGGACGCCGGTACCGGTCCCGGCTGGCCGAGGAGGCCGGGCTGGACCCGTCCCCGGCGCTGGCGGGGCTCGAGCGCGGGATCGCCGGCGGCGCCGCGGGGCCGGCGTCCCCCCGACACGAGGTACCGGTCCGGCCGACGACCCGGCTGTTCGGCCGCGAGGCCCAGGCCGCGGCGCTGCACCGGCTGCTCGCGGGGGAACGGCTGGTCACGCTGGTCGGGCCGGGCGGCGTCGGCAAGACCCGGCTCGCCGAGGAGGTCGTCCGCGGGGACCGGAGCGCGACGGTCCTGCTGCTGGGGCCGGTGACCGATCCCGCCGCCGTCCCGCACGCGCTCGCGGCCGCCCTGGACCTGGACGTCGTCCAGGGCGACGTCCTGGCGGCCTGCCTGGCCGTCCTCGGCGACCGGCCCGGCCTGCTGGTGGTGGACAACTGCGAGCACCTGCTCGACGTCGCCCGGGACACGGTCGGCCGGCTCCTGTCCGCCTGTCCCCGGCTGTCCGTGCTGGCCACCAGCCGCGAACCGCTGGGCCTCGCCGCCGAGCACACCTTCCGGCTGGCACCGCTCCCGCTGCCCGGCCCCGGCCAGGACCTCGCCCGGGTCCCGTCCGTGGCGCTGTTCCTCGACCGCGCCGACCGGGTCCGCTCCGGTCCACCGCTCCCCCGGGCCGACCTGCGCACGGTCGCCGACGTCGTGACCCGGCTCGACGGCATGCCCCTGGCGATCGAGCTGGCCGCCCGGCGGCTGTCCACGTTCTCGCTCGCCGACCTGCGCGACCGGCTCGACCGCTCGCTCGACCTGCTCGGCGGGGCCGGTCCGAGCGGCGACCCCCGGCACCGCACCCTGCGCGCGACCGTCGAGTGGTCCCACCGCCTCCTCGCCGGGGAGGAGCAGCGGCTCTTCCGGCACCTCGCGGTCTTCGTCGACGGGTTCAGCCTGGACACCGCCGAGTGGCTCGCCGCCGACCTGGGGCTCGACGGCGACCCCGGGAGCGTGCTGGCGCGCCTGGTGGACGCCTCGATGGTCATCGCCGACCTGCAGGGGGGTCCCCGGTACCGCCTGCTGGAGACCCTGCGCGCCTTCGGCCTCGACCGGCTCACGGCCGCCGGCGAGGACGGCGCGGCGACCGGGCGGCTGCTGCGCTGGGCCGTCGAGCTGACCGGCTGGATCGGGGCCACGATGCGCACCGAGCACGAGCCCCGGGCCGACGCCGTCCTGCGCCGCGAGCTGCCCAACCTGCGGGCGGCGTGGCGGCTGGCCCGCAGCCGCGGATCGCTCGACGCCGCCGCCGCCGTGATCACCGCGCTGTTCGAGACCGTGGGCTACCGGGACCTGGTGGAGGTCCGCGGCTGGGCCGAGGAGCTGGCCGGCGACCCGGCGACGGCCACCCACCCGCGCGCGGCCGCCGTGCTCGGCACCGCCGCCGAGGCCGCCTACCACCGCGGGGACCACCCCCGCGCCGAGCGGCTCGCACGCACCGGGCTGGACCTGGCGACCGACGACGCCGGGAGGTGGCAGTGCCTGCTGCCGCTGTCGGTGGTCGCGCTGGCGCGCGGGGCGTACGCGGAGGCCGTCGAGCACTCCCTCGCCGCGGCGGTGACGGGCGCGGGTCGGCACCGGGAGAACCTGGGCATCGCCGCCCTCGCCAGCGCCTACGCCGGCGACCTGGACCGGGCGCGGACGCTGAACGCGCGCGGACTGGACGACGCGGTGTCGCCCTCGATGGTCGGCTGGGGGCACTACGTCGCCGGGGAGATCGAGAACCGGGCCGGGCACCTCGGACCGGCGGCGCAGCACTACCTCCGGGCCGTCGAGCTCTGTCGCGCCTCCGGTGCCACCTTCCTCGTCGGCGTGGCGACCGTCGGGCTGGTCACGGCGCGCGCCGGCGCCGGCCACGTCCGCGAGGCGCTCAGCGGCTACCGCGAGGTGGTCGACTACTTCGCCCGCACCGGGAACTGGACCCACCAGTGGACGACCCTCCGCAACCTCGCCGACCTGCTGCGCCGCCTCGGCGACCCGGAACCGGCCGCGCTGATCGACGCGGCGGCCGACCGGGCCCCGGACGCTCCCGCCGTCGGCCGCGGCGCCCCGGTGGCGCCGGCGCCACCCGGTCGGCCGGTCCCCGGACGGACCGCGGTCCTCGAGGTCGCCCGCGCGGCCATCGAGCGGAACCTCGCCTGATCAGGACGGCGGCGCGCGCCGCTCGTGGACGTCGCGGCCCACCGGTCCGTGCGGGCGGGACCGACGGCCGGGTCCCGGCGGGTCCGGCTCCCGGCGGGGGCGCCGGCCCCCGCGACGGTGAGGAACCCGTACAGTCGACCTCGGTCGCTGTCGTACCTCTGCTTCGTTCCCGAACGTCCGCAGTCGTCTCTGCCTGACGTTCCTCTCGGTCCTGCCGGTCGGTGCGGCGACCCGGGACCGGCACTCGGCCGTCCTGACACCCCAGTACGGAAGAGAGAACGACATGACGCAGGGCACCGTGAAGTGGTTCAACGCGGAGAAGGGCTTCGGCTTCATCGAGCAGGACGGCGGCGGCGCCGACGTCTTCTGCCACTTCTCGGCGATCTCCGGGAGCGGCTACCGGTCGCTGGAGGAGGCACAGCGCGTCGAGTTCGACGTCACGCAGGGCCAGAAGGGCCCCCAGGCGGAGAACGTCCGCGCGATCTGATCGCCCTCTGATCGCTCCGGTGGGGCACGGCGGGACTCCGCTGTGCCCCACCGGCACGTCGCGGGGGCCGCTATGCGGCCGCGGCCGCCCGCCGGACGAGGTCGGCGACCGCGGGCTCGGCCGCCTGCCGGCCCGCGGCGAGGAACGACTCCGAGATGACCTCGTTCAGGCGGGCGCGCGACATCATGTCGTTGCCCATGACCTGCTGCTCGCGGGCACCGGGGGCGAAGACCACCGTCGCGATCCCCTCCGCCCGCAGCGCCCGGACCTCGCGGTCCAGCAGCCGGGTGGCGTGCCGGCGGGCCGCGGCGAAGAAGTCGGGGGACCACCCGGCCGAGCCGCTCATCGGCGAGACCACGATGACGAGGTCGAGCCCGAGACCCCGGAGCACCGCCGCGTTCGTCGGGGAGTGCACCCCGCCGTCGACGTAGCTGCGGCCGTCGATGCGGACCGGCGCGAAGTACCCGGGCACCGAGCACGAGGCCGCGACGGCGAGGTGCAGCGGTGCCGGCGGCGTGCCGGGACGTCCGAAGACGACGCGGCGGCCGTCCCGCCGGCGGACCGCGGTGATCCACAGCGAGGCGGCCGGCCACCCCGGCGCCTTCTCCTCCAGCTCGCGCAGCGCGGCCAGCTGCTCGACGATGTCGTGCTGTCCCGGCGCCAGCAGGGCCATCCCCGCGGCCATCGGCCGGAACCGCCACGGCCGGGTCAGCGCCCGGTGCACCATCGACGGGCCCGGCAGCCGCAGCGGGCGGCGGAGCAGGTCGAGCGGGCGGAAGGGCGCCAGCTCGGGGACGGGCGTCGCGGCGACGGCGCGCATCACGTCGCCCTCACCGGACAGCGGCGCCTTCACCGTCCAGGCGGCGAGGTCCTCCGCCGAGACGCCGAGCCGCAGCAGGGTCCCGGTGATCGACCCCGCCGACGTCCCGACGACCACCTCGGCGCGGCGCGCGTCGAAGCCGAAGTCGTGCTCCAGCACCGCCAGCACGGCCGAGTGGTAGGCCTGCCCGACGACGCCACCGCCACCCAGCACCAGGCCGACGCGAGTCATGCGCCGAGCCTGTCACGCGCTGACCGCCTCCACCGGGTCGTCCCACTCCAGGTGGTGGTCGCGCACCCAGGCCTGCGGGTCGCGCCGCCGCAGCACCAGCGGCATCACCAGGTCCCGCACCACGCGGCCCACGGCGGGCGGCGCCTTCGCGCTGCTGGTCCGGAACCCCTGGGCGACGACCCGCTCGGCCCGCTCGCGGCGCGCCCGCTCGTACGCCACGAGCGCCTCGGCCAGGGGCAGGTCGCGCAGGCAGCGGGCCAGCACGACGGCGTCCTCCATGGCCAGCGAGGACCCCTGCCCGGCGGCCGGTGAGGTGGCGTGCGCCGCGTCGCCGACGAGCACCGTGCGCCCGTCGTGCCACCGGCGGACGGCGGGGACGTCGTAGGTGGTCCACCCGCGCAGCGCGTGCGGGGTGGCGTCGACGAGGGCGACCGCCGGTGAGCGGTCGACCCGGTGCAGGTCGCGCAGCAGCGCGCGCCACTCCGCGTCCGACCTGCCGGCGACCTCGTCGGGCGCCGGCTCCCGCGGCGCGGGCGGGTTGGCGAACCACCAGGTGCGCCCGTCCGGGGCCGGGAGCCAGCCGAAGAAGGAGCGCCGGCCGAAGACCATCGTCAGCCGGCCCACCTCGGCACCGGCCGGTGCGTGCTCGGCGTAGCCGGCGGTGTTGAGCACCGGCACGAAGCGGGGCGGGGCGGCACCCGGGTCCAGCAGCGCGCGCACGGTGGAGCGGACGCCGTCGGCACCGACGAGCAGGTCGGCGGACTCCGTCGTGCCGTCGGCGAAGCTGGCCCGCACGCCGTCGGGGCCGGTGCGCGCGGCGACCAGCCGGGAGCCGTGGCGGACGTCGATGCCGCGGCGCAGCGCCTCGGCGCCCAGCACCCGGTAGAGGTCCGACCGCCGCAGCGACACGCCGTCGGCGCCGTCCCGGCCCGTCGGCAGCGTCCCGAGCACCCTCCCGGACCCGTTGCGGAACTCGATCACCGGCGTCGGGAAGCCCGCGTCCCGGACCGGCTGCTCGGCGTCCACCGCCCGCAGCGCGTCGAGGCCGTTGACCTGCACCCCGAGCCACGCGCCGACGTCACCGGCGGGAGCCGGGTGCGCCTCGTGCACGGTGACGTCGATGCCCGCCTTCTGCAGCGCCATGGCGGTGACCGGGCCGGCGACACCGCCGCCCACCACGAGTGCCCTCATCCCGTCCCCCGTCGGTCCGTCGCGTCCGCACGCAGCAGCGCGCTCCCCGGCACCACCAGCCGGCGCACGTGCCGGTCGACGTCGTCCGGGCGCGGGGCCGGCTCGCCGGAGTCGAGCGCGCCGACGGCGTAGAAGTCCGTCGTCGCGGTGACGCACTGCCAGCGCCACGCCAGCTCGCTCCCGCCCAGGTGCGGCAGCAGGGGCGCCAGGGCGGCGCAGTAGCGGTCGGCCGAGGCCCGCACCGCCGCCGCGCCGTTGGCCTCCCACCGCTCCCGCGGTTCGTCGAACAGGCGCGTGAAGACGCGTGCGGCGTAGCGGCCCCGCCCCGCGCACCGCAGCGCGACGATCGGCCGCACCCAGCCGTCGACCAGCGCCTCGACGCCGGCCGCGTCCGGCAGGTCCTGCAGCACCCGCTCGCGGTCGGCGACCACCCCGTCGACCACCCGGCGGCCCACCGCCGCGACGAGACCGGCCTTGTCCCCGAAGTGGTAGCCCACCGCGGCGGCGTTGGCGACGCCGGCCCGGCGCAGCACCTGGCGCACCGAGGTGCCCGCCGGTCCGTGGACGGCGAGCAGCTCCTCCGCGGCGTCCAGCAGACGCCCGGGGGTCGTGCACTGGGACATCCGGCCTCCGTGCCGTGCCCGCCTGACACGAGCGTGTCAATCGGTCGTCTGGAACAGCATCCCCCACGTCCGGGCGATCCGGGGCCGACTCGGCCCTCTCCTCGCCGTCATCTGCGCCGCCCTCGCCCGCACGTCATCGTGCTGCGGGGGCTGGCCGGGGCGGGGGGAGCGGCGGTCATGCCGGCCACGCTGTCGGTGCTGGTCGGCGCCCACCCGCCGGAGCGCCGGGCCTCGGCGACCAGCGTGTGGTCGGCGGTCCGGTGGCGGCAGCGGGCCGGCGCGGACCCGGCACGGACACCGTCGTCGGCCGATCGTCGGTAGCGGCGGAGAGGATGCGCGCATGGCTGCCTTCTTCCTCCCGCGGGCGAGCGACGACGACCAGGCGGAGCGGCTCTACGAGGCCCTCGCCGAGTTCGCCGGCTGCGAGCCCGCTCCCCCGGGACGGCGGGTGCAGGCGATCGCCTTCACCCAGGACGGCGCCCGCTGGGTCGCCGAGGTCGGGGAGGAGCTGCGCGGGCAGCGGACGACGCAGCAGCTGCGCCGCGGCGAGCTCCTCGAGCGCACCGAGATGCTCGCCTCCACCGCCCGGGTGCTCGCCGTCTACCCCGGGACGCCCTTCGTGGTCGTCACCGACGCCCAGCCGATCACGGGGACGCCGTCGGAGTGGGCCAACCCCTTCACCACGCAGCCGGTCGACGTCACCTGGTTCGACGCCCCGTGAGCCGGGTGCCGTCCCGGCCGACCGGACCCCTCCACGCGGGCGCACGTACCGTTCCTGGGGTGTCGGGGCTCGCGGAATGGCAGGGAGAAGGCCGGGTAGTGGACCCGACGACGAGGGCGGCGCGTGAGAGGTCGGCCCTTCAGAGGACTGGACCCCACGGATGATCGGCCCACACATGAACGGCTCAGGCACGAACGGCAACGCCACGCACCGGTTCAGCAACACCGCCGTCCTGGCGCTGCAGACGGCCGACGCCACCCGGGTGGTCACCTCCGACGCGCTCGACGACGCGCTCGCCGGGACCTACCAGCGCGTGGGGCTGCGGCGCGGCCTGCTCGAGCGCCTGGCCGGCATCCGCGAGCGCCGCTGGTGGGCCGACGGCGTCACCTTCGTCGACGGTGCCGCCGAGGCCGGCGCGAAGGCGATCAGCGAGAGCGGCGTCGACCCGGCCGGCATCGGCCTCATGATCAACACGTCGGTCAGCCGGAAGTACCTCGAGCCCTCGACCGCGGTGGCGGTCCACCACGCGCTCGGCCTGCCGCGCTCCTGTCAGAACTTCGACGTGACCAACGCCTGCCTGGGCTTCGTCAACGGCATGGAGCTGGCGGCCGCCATGATCGACTCCGGCCTGGTCGAGTACGCCCTCGTCGTCAACGGCGAGGACTCGCAGCCGGTGCAGGAGCGCACCCTCGACCGGCTCGACCAGCCGGGCACGACGTCCAAGGACGTGATCGCCCAGTTCGCCACCCTGACGCTGGGCTCCGGTGCCGTCGCCATGGTGCTGGGCCGCGCCGACCGGCACCCCGAGGGGCACCGCCTGGTCGCGTCGGTGAGCCGCGCGGGCACCGAGCACCACGAGCTGTGCGTCGGCGACAACGACCTCATGCGGACCGACCTCAAGGGCCTGCTGGACGCCGGCCTGGCGCTGTCCGAGGACATGTGGGCCGACGCCGCCGCCGACGTCGACTGGGCCGGCGGCATGAGCCGCTACATCGTCCACCAGGTCTCCAAGGTGCACACCAAGGCGATGTGCGACCGGTTCGGCATCGACCCCGCCCTGGTCCCGACGACGTTCCCGACCCGGGGCAACCTCGGCCCGGCGTCGGTCCCCTACACTCTGGCCGGCCAGCAGGACTCCCTCGCCGGCGGCGACCGCGTGCTCCTCATGGGCATCGGCTCGGGCCTCAACGTCTCCTGCCTCGAGCTCGCCTGGTGACGGCGGGCGGCGCAGGGCAGTCGCCCTCCCCCGTCGTGCCGGCACTGCCCGGGCTGGACCCGGCGTGGTCCCGCACGCTCGCCGTCGCCGACGCCGCGGGGGCCGAGCACACCTGGCACGTCCTCGACAACGGCGTCCAGGACCCGGTCGGCACGCTGCTGTGCGTCCACGGCAACCCGACCTGGTCCTACCTGTGGCGGCGGCTGCTCGCCGCGGCCCCACCCGGCTGGCGGGTGCTCGCCCCCGACCACCTCGGCATGGGGTTCTCCGACCGGCTGCCCGAGCCGCGGTCGCTGCGGCAGCGGGTGGCCGACCTCGGGGACCTCACCGCCGCGCTCGGCCTCACCGGCCCGGTGGTCACCGTCGGGCACGACTGGGGCGGCGTCATCTCCCTCGGCTGGGCGCTGGAGCACCGGCAGGACCTGCGCGGCGTCGTCCTCGCCAACACCGCCGTCGCCATGCCCGAGGGCGACCTCGGCCCGGCGCTGATCCGGATGGCGCACGCGCCCGGGGTGCGCACGGCCGTCACCGTCGGCACGCCGGTGTTCGTCAAGGCGACGACGGCGCTGTCCCGCCCGGCACTGCCGGGCGACGTCCGGCGCGCCTTCGCCGCGCCCTACCGGTCGCCGGAGCGGCGCCGGGCGGTGGGCGACTTCGTCGCCGACATCCCCTTCGCCCCCGGCCACCCGTCCCGCCCGGTGCAGGAGGCGATCGCCGAGGGCATCCGCACCCTCGACGTCCCGGCCCTGCTGCTGTGGGGCCCCCGCGACCCGGTCTTCGGCGAGCGCTACCTCGCCGACCTGCGCCGCCGGATGCCGCAGGCCCGGCTGCACCGCTACGAGGGGGCCTCGCACCTGCTCCCCGAGGACGCCCCGCAGTACGCCGAGGCCGTGGCGCAGTGGGTCACCGACCTCGGGACCGCCCCGGCCGGGTCGGCGGCCCGCCCGGCAGGCGACGCCGGGCGCCGTCCCTGGACCGCCCTGGACGAGCGGTCCGGCGACGACGCGCCCGCGGTGGTCGAGGTCGGCGGCGCGACGGTGACCTGGTCGGCGCTGGCCTCCCGCGTGCGGCACCTGGCCGCCGGACTGGCCGTCACCGGCATCCGCCCCGGGCAGCGCGTCGCCCTGCTCGTGGAGCCCTCGGCCGACCTCACCGCCGCCGTGTACGCCGTCTGGCGCGCCGGCGCCGTGGTCGTCGTCGCCGACAAGGGCCTCGGGTTCGCCGGCATGCGCCGCGCCCTGCGCAGCGCGGCCCC